>JADGAQ010000209.1 GCA_015231925.1 Magnetococcales bacterium | reverse complement strand
GGGAGGTGGAGGCGCTGGCGGCGGGGGTGATGCATCTGGCGGGTCAACCCGAGCTGCGACGCCGCCTGGGGCGGGAGGCGCGGCAGCGGGTGGAAAGGGCGTTCTCCGCCCGGGGGGGGTGGGAGAAGCTGTGGGACTATTATCGCCGGTTGCTGTCCTGAAAGGGCACCACCACGCGCCCGGCCAGAATATCCCCATAAGCGGCGAAGACGCCCTTCAGCCGGGACCACTTGCCGCGTCCCGGTTTGAGCAGAAAGGCCGTCAGACGCATCAGGGTATAAGCGAACATGGCGTAGCCGAAGAAGAGCCAGTGGGCGGGGGTGAGGGCCAGAAAACGCCGGAAGAAGAGGTAGCGCCCCATGACGAACATGCGCCCCTCCCGCTCCTTGTCCGGGCGCATGGCGGCGGCCTCCAGATGTTGCAGCCGGGCGGCTGTGGCCAGGATCAGACCATGATGCCTCGCCACCTGCTGGCAGAAATCCTTGTCCTCCCCGAAAGCCAGTTTGCGGTAGCCGGGGGTGAAGCGGCAGCGTTCGAAGACCGTGCGACGAAAGGCGAAGGCCGCGCCCGGCAGAAAATCGACCTCCGCCCGCGCCTCCGTCAGGGGGGCGGCGTCGCCGAAATCGACACAGAATCCCGAAGGCCGCATGCGTCCCTCCCGCAGGCCGGAAAGCAGAAAGAGCGACTCGGCGAGGCGGCGCAGGCGACGTTTCCAGGTGAAGGCCGGGCGATTGGTGATATGGCCGCCAACTCCGCCGATGCGCCCTTCGCTGTCCTCCTCGAAGACCCGCAGCAGCTCTTCCAGGCAGCGCTCCTCCAGAATCACGTCGTCATCCAGAAAGCCGATGATCTCCCCTGTGGCCAGGGAGAGGCCCAGGTTGCGGGATTCCGTGAGGCCGGGGGTCTGCTTGCGCACCATTCGGGTGGAGAGACCCGCCACTTCCAGCTCCTGTTGCAGGGGCAGCTCCGGCAGATTGCCGTCATCGACCACGATCAGCTCCTCGGGCTTGCGGGTTTGACGCAGCACCGAGGCCAGGCAGTCGGTGAGTTCCCGCTGACGGTGGTAGGTGGGGATGATCAGGGTGAGCCGACAGCGATTCATGAGGAGACGGCCAGACGAATGGCCTGGGCCTGGGGGGCGAACTCCCCGCGCAGGGGCAGGGTGAAGCGGTGGGGCTTCACGGCGGCGAGCTGACTTTCCAGAATCTCCCGATAGGGGATGGCAGGAATGTAGCCGTAATAGACCAGATGGCGCTCCAGTGGCAGGAAGGCGTCGAAGAGAAGTTCGTTGATGATGCCCAACTCCCGGAAAACAGCGCTTTGATCGATGGGTGTGGGACCGAAAGCGGCCCCATGGACCAGCAGGATCAGCTCCGTGGGGCGGGCGCGTTGCAGCAGCCGGGTTTTGGGGAAGAGCCGTTCCATGGGCAGATCGAGGCTGGGATCGGGAAAGAGGCGTTCCACCAGGGGCATCAGCGGCTTGGGCAGGGAGCGGCCCAACCGCTGCATGGCGCGGTGGCTTCGGGCGCGACGCAGGAAGGCGTCGGCCTTCAGACGTTCGTTGAGCCAGGGCAGAAAGGTGAAGTGGTGCAGCCGCAGGGGGATCACCTGACGGTAGAAGAGAATCTCCCCCTCGTGCAGAATGAACTTGTCGTCGGCCAGGAAATCCCAGCCATGACGCAGGAACTCCAGCATCAGCAGGGTCTTTTTGGTGTCTTCGAGGCCGGTGATCAGCAGGCAGCGCCCCTCTTTGGCCACCACCGAGCCGTGGCCGATCAGGGACTTGCGGCGGGCCAGGAGGAGTTGCAGGAGAAACTGCAGCAGATCCAGCAGTTTGCCGCCGATGCCCGGTCGGGGGGCGCACAGCACGCGGAACTCTTCCGGGCCGAAATAGACCAGCAGATCCAGTTGGTTGCGATAGAAGAGCCGCAGGGGTTCCTCGGCCTGTGGCGGGCGGTCCAGCAGGTGAAAGGGACGCCAGGGCAGATCGGCCAGGGTTTCGCCCGCCAGGGGGTGGTGAGGGGGCAGGGTTTCCAGGCGAATGGTTTCCGTGGGCAGCCGCGCCGGGGCGCTCACCAGGAAGTGGCTCCAGTGGTGACGCAGGGTCTCCCCCAGAAAAGGCGGCAAATCGCGGCCCGCGATGTGGGCCAGGCCGTGAAAGGAGAGGTCGATGTTCACGGCAGGTTCTTTCGGGCAGGTTGTCGCAGGGGTTTCAACAGGGGGCTGAAGCGGCTTGAAATCTGGATCAGCAGGACGAGACCCGCGGTGTAAAGGGCGGCCTGCAGCCACGGCGAGGCCAGATAGCCCTTGGCCAGCGGAATCGCCGGCAGAGTGACCAGGGGTGCGACGCCGATGGCGAGCAGACGGCGGGCCTCTTCCCGGCGGTTGAAGGGGGTGCGGCGTCCCAGAAAAAAGGTCAGGCCCAGAAAGAGCAGAGCGAAGGCCAGGCTGGCGGAGAGGGCGACCCCTTCGATGCCCAGCCCCCGGTCGATGAGGAAAAGACTCAGGGAGGCGTGACAGAGCAGGGCGGCGAACAGGATGGGCAGGGCCCGCAACTGCAGCCGCAAAGCGCCCAGCATGCCCCGGGAGACGAAGGAGAGGGCCAGAAACCAGGAGCCTGCCGCCAGAATGGCGGCGGAGGTGGCGCTTGGGGTGAATTTGGGCAGGATCAGGGCCAGCACCGGCTCCGCCAGAAAGATGACCGGGGCGGCAATCAGCGGATAGTAGAAGGCGGTGTTGATCAGGGGGCGGTAGTAGTGTTCGTCCCAGATCCGGGTGGGAGGGTGTTTGGCCAGCATGGCCATGAGTTGAGGTTCCAGAATCTCCCGTGTGGCCATGGGAATTTGCAGCAGGAAGCCGGAAGCGGTGAGCGCCAGGGCGTAGAAGCCCAGGGCCTCGGTGCCCAGTTTGGCCAGGATGATGAATCGATCCAGGGTGGTGATCAGGGTCAGGGCGATGCCGAAGAGCAGCAGGGGCCAGCCCTCCTTCACCAGGGAGAAGAAGAGGCTTCGGCTCGGCCCCCCCCGGTGGTGCAACGGGTGGACCCGCCGCAAATAGAGGAGGGTGAGCAGTTGCGATGCCAGGAAGGAGAGGTAGACCCCTTCCATGCCCAGGAGGACGATGGCGGGCAAGCCCAGCAGCAGGGTACTCCAGGAGCCGATGTAGTTGGAGCGGGTGATGATTTCGAAAAGCTGCTCCCCTTTGCACAGGGTCAACTGGTACTGGGTGTACCAACCCATCAGCACGGCGATGGCCATGGTCCACAGACCGTGGCGGATGATCTCCTCCAGGGTCGGAAAGAGACCTGCCAGGAAGGCCCCCAGGGCGATGAGCAGGCTGGGATAGAGGGTGCCCCAATAGGCGGTGGTTTGCAGGCGCAGGCGCTCTTCCTCCCGCCCCTCGGCGAGCAGTTCGGGAATGCGCAGGCGCAGGGTCTGCAACGCCCCCAGATGGGAGAAGGCGGCGTAGGTGGGAATGAGGTTGAGCCCGTTCCACAGACCGATCTGCACGGGATCGAGGAATCGCGGCTTGATATAGGCGTTGGCCAGGCGGATGATACGTTGGAAGAGCTGACCGGCGGCGTAGCGAGCCAGTCGGGAGACCAGGCTGTTTTCGCTCACGGGCCGCTCCCCCGGAACCGATGCCGCACTTCTCCGGCCAGCGCGACGCCGGCCACCGACCAGCGCAGGAAATTGAGGGCGGCCAGCGGCCAAAAGGCCACCCTGGCGCGACGAAAGAAGACGGCGGTGGAGAGGAGCGCCGGCAGGGGCCAAAGCAGCAGGAGAAGCAGGGCCGCAGTCGGAGAAAAGGGCAGCAGCAGGACCGTCGCCGGGGGCAGCAGCAGATGCCACAAGGCGAAGAGGGGTTGACGCAGGGTGCGCGGGGAGAGACCCAGGGTGGCCAGTTGCCCCAGGGCATGGCTTTGACGCCAGTACTCCTTGCCCAGGAACTCGCCCAGGGAGCCTTCCGCGCCATGATGGATCAGGGTGGTTTCGGCGGAGCGCAGCACCGGCAGACCCGCTTGACGGGCCGCCACGCTGAAAGCCTTGTCCTCCCCGGTGGGCAGCTCTTCGGAGAAGCCGCCCAGTTGCTGAAAACGCACCCGGCGAATGAAGAGGTTTCGCCCCGGCAGTTGCCGGGCGGAGACGACCTCCCCTTGCGGCAACAGGTCGCGGGCTCCCCAGACCCGCCCGACCCAGGAGGTATGCGGCGGGGCCTGGTCCTGAAAGGCCAGCAGGCCGTCGAAGCCCTGGCGGAAGCGTCCGCAGGCCAGGCTCAAAGCCTCCGGGGGCAGGGTCATGTCCGCGTCCAGAAAACAGAGCAACTCCCCGTGTGCCTGGGCTGCCCCTTGATTGCGCAGGCGGCTGATGCGAAAACCCCGGGGAAAGCTGACGGAAACGAGGCGACTGCCAGCCCGTGCGGCGATGGCGGGGGAATCGTCTTGCGAACCGCCGTCGGCGAAGAGAACCTCCGCAGTCTCTCCCGGTGGCAGGGCGGCGCTCACGGAGGCCAGACAGGCTTCCAGGGTGGCAGCCACATTCAGGCCGGGCACGATGACGGAGAGATAGGGCGAGTCCACGGCGAGGCCTGTCGTACAAGGGGATGAAAAACCGGAAGGCCCCATTCTAACAGGATTCCGCTGTTTGCGGGAGGCGAGATGACCGGGGAGGGCGCGGTTTTGTTGCTGGCGGGGCTTTGCGGGGGGATGGCCTTTCTGCTGCTTCTGCCCGTGGTGATCTATCCGTTGTTGCTGGGGGGCATGGCCCGGCTCTTCGGCAGACGTCCGGTGGTTCCCGATGCCACGGAGCCTTGGCCCACGGTGAGCCTGGTGGTGGTGTTTCGTAACGCCCGGCCCCTGCTGGAGGCCAAACAGCGCAATTGCCTGCAACTCGACTACCCTCGGGAGAAGCTGCAGATTCTCTTCTGCTCCGACGGATCCGAAGATGGCGGGGAGACCCTGTTGACGCCGCAGCCGGGTCTTGTCGTATTGGCAAATCCCCGGCATCGTGGCAAGATTGCCTGCCTCAACGAGGCGGTCGAAATGGCCACGGGGGCCATCCTCTGTTTTTCGGACGTGGACGGCCTGCTGGAGCCCGAGGCGCTGAAAAAGCTGCTGCGCTGGTTTGCCGATCCCGCCGTCGGTGGGGTGTGCGGCCAGCGCGTCATCGGGGAACAGGGTCATCTGCACGCGGCCCAAAGCCGCTATATCGATCTCGACAGCGCCATCAAGGGCTGGGAGTCCCGATTGGGAGGGCTGGCCAGCAGCGACGGCAAGCTGCACGCCGTGCGAAGGGAGCTGTTTCGCCCCCTGCCGGAGGCTGTCGCGGACGATCTCTTCATCTGTCTGGCGGCCCGTCTGCTCGGCGGGCGATTTCTCTTCGAACCCGAAGCCCGTGTGCGGGTGCCACTGCCCTCACGGGGGGATCGCCACGAAAGGCTGCGGCGACGGCGCATCGTCTCTTCCAGCCTGCGGGGCATTTTTTTATGCTGGCCCCTGCTGCTGCCCTGGCGCTACGGGGCTTTTGCCGTCCAATTGCTGATCAACAAGGTGCTGCGTCGCCTGATGCCCTTGTTTCTGCTGTTGCTGACCCTTTTCACCCTGATCGGGACAGGGCTCTCCGCCCTATTTTGGGTGGGGGCTCTGCCTCTGCTGTCAGTGTACGCGGCGGCGGCCTGCCATGCCCTTTCGGGAGGCCGGCGCGGCAAGGTGGGCAAACTCTGCGCCATGGCCTGGTACTTCTGTCTGGGCAATCTGGGCATGGCCCTGGGTTGGTACGACTATCTGCGGGGCAGCCCCGCGGCCAAATGGGATCCGATCAAACAGGATTGAGCGATACGTCGAAGGAGTGAAACACCCATGACTACCGGATTGCACCCTCGGGATCGGCAGATGGCCGCCTGGCTCTTCGTCTGCTGTGTGCTGGTCTTCGGCATGGTGGTGTTGGGCGGCATGACCCGCCTGACCGGTTCAGGCCTTTCCATGGTGACCTGGGAACCGGTGAAGGGGGCGTTGCCCCCGCTCTCCGAAGAAGCCTGGGAGGAGATGTTCGCCCAGTATCAACAGACGCCGGAGTACCGGAAGGTCAATACCCACATGGATGTCCACGATTTCAAGGGCATCTTCTGGCTGGAGTACATTCATCGCCTGCTGGGTCGCCTGATCGGCATCGTCTTTCTGCTGCCCTTCCTCTACTTCTGGAAAAAGGGGCGCATCCAGCCGGGCATGACTCCCAAGCTGCTGACCATGTTCCTTCTGGGGGGGCTTCAGGGTCTGGTGGGCTGGCTGATGGTGGCCAGCGGGCTGGTCAACGACCCCCATGTCAGCCAATACCGATTGGCCATCCACCTCTGCATGGCCTTCATCATCTTCGCCTACATGTTCTGGGTCGGGCTCTCGCTCTGGTTCGGCGAGGTGGGCAGTTCCCAGGGAAGCGGCAGCGCCTCACTGGCGCGCTTCGCCTGGGCCATGCTGGCACTGGCCATGGTGACCGTCTTTTCGGGTGGGCTGGTGGCGGGGCTCAAGGCGGGTTTGACCTACAACACCTTCCCCCTGATGGATGGGCGACTGATTCCGGCAGGATTTCTGGACCTGAGCCCGCTCTGGCGCAACTTCTTCGAAAACATCCCCACGGTACAGTGGGACCATCGTTTTCTGGCAGTCTCCACCTTTCTGGGGGTTTTGGCCCTGTGGATGAAGGGCCGGCGGGAAGCCCTTTCACCTCTGAGCCGGGGCATACTCCACCTCCTGTTGATCGTGGCGCTGGTTCAGGTCGGGTTGGGCATCGCCACTTTGCTGCTGGTGGTACCCATCGGCCTGGCGGTGACCCACCAGGCCGGAGCCATGATCCTGTTCACGACGCTGCTGTGGTTCGTCCATCGCTTACCGCAGGCACGGACCCCGTAACCGGTTGAGCGGCAGCTGGCGGGAAGAGGTGAAAGGCCATCAGATAGACGATGACGCCGGTCACCGAAACATAGAGCCAGATG
>JADGAQ010000208.1 GCA_015231925.1 Magnetococcales bacterium | reverse complement strand
CCGCTTTGAGCGGCTCACAAAATAAAGCCCCCGGCTCTGCCGGGGGATATTTACTGTTTCGATGTTCACCCTTCCAATCTTCCAGAGAAGGGTTGGAAGGCAAATTACACATCTTATTCTGATAGAGGAGCCTACCCTCTTCAGGAACCCGCTCATCGTAACAGAAGTTCTCCGCAACGGTGCGACGGGGCGCATCGTCATCGTCAAACAGCTTTTGAAAAAGTCCGTTCAAGGGCGCATAGGGACAAACCATGGCGTTGAACCCGAAACCGCGTTCAAAGGAAAAACCGCTTACCCAAAATCAGCGTAGATCAGGAACAACCCGTGATCAAGTTGTCAGCCGATCCTCACCCCTCCTCGACCGAGACTTCCGCCACGCGCAGCATCAGGGGAATCTCGTGCAAGGCTCTGCCGGTCAGCATCTCCCGTGCCACCACCGCGAAGCGATATCCCAGCGGGTGGCCCATGCGGCCGCCGGGCAGCAGCTGTCGCCCCAGCCAGACCGCAGTCCAGGAGACCAGTTCGGTCCAGAAGTCGCGATCCCTCTCCAGCACCTCCTCGACCACCTGCCGGACCAGCCGCACCCTGGCCTGACGCTGCTTGCCCCGGAGCAGGCGGGCCATCTCCTGATTGTCCACATACCAGGAGTGGGTCGCGTCCGATTCCTGGCACCATTCGTGGCTGCTTTGCAGAATGTCCTCCGGGCTGTCCAGCTCCAGCTTGCCCTTTTGGCCCTGAACGATCACCTCCTCCACCAACTCCGGCAGATCGGCCCGCTGACCGAACCACGTCGTGGCCCGAACCACCTCCGCGATGCGCAGCAAGGCCACCGGCGGCGTGCGACCGTTGTCATGCCCCACCTGTAAAAAGTGCATGACCAGGGTATCCAGCAGCGAGCCGTCCACCCGCTCCACCGGCATTTGGGTCCGCATGACCTCCACCTGGTATTCCAGATCCCGCCGCGCCATCGGAGCCGTGGCCCAGGCTTCGATCAGACCCCGGTTCTGCTTGACCAGCAGGTTGCTCAAACGCACCCGCGTCCCTATCCGGGTCACCACCACCAACCCCTGGGTGCCGGATCCGTCCACCGAGGAGGCATACAAAGCATCCAGCTCTTCCCCGCCATCCCATTGGGCGCACGTCACCCCCTGCAGCCGGGCGGAACGGGTGATCTCGTCGATGCGCCCCCTCTCCGGCGCCGGAAGCCAGTTGCGCAGCACGATCAGGCGCCGCAACGCCACCGAGGGAATGCGTTGCGCGTATTTGAGCAACACCTCGCACGCCGACTGACGAATCTGGGGATTCTCCTCCAGGCAGAAGAGGACCATGGTCTCCCGAATCCCGGAGCTGCCTTCGGACATCAGCCGGTCCATCACCTCCTGCAGCGCCTCGGACGGCAGCGAACGCAGCATGTCCATGAGCAGCTCATGGGTCAGGAAAGGATCCCGCCCCTGGGCGCGATGCACTCCTTCCACCGACTCCACCAACTCCTTTGGAGAGTGCCCCGCCCCCTCAACGTCACAATCAACCCGGCAGGCCTCCTCAAAAGCCTGCAACACGCGCGAATCCGGCTCAAGATGAGCCTCGTGCATCAGGTTCAGAACCAGATTCAAACCCATGGAGTCGAGATGCCCCTCCCGACCGGCCACGATCAACTGCTCCTGAAAGGCCTGGACCAGCTCCCGGGCCCACTCGAAATGGCCTTCCAGACGAAAACGCACTTCGCGCAACATGTGGCTCATGAGCATCACATGGGCCTGGAACAGGGGGTTGTCCTCCTCCGTCTGGTTCCGCCCCAGACTGATCAAAGCCGCCAGGGACTCGAACAACAGGTTTGGATTCTGTTCGACCAGATGCAACGGCGGGGGCGGTTGAGCGGACTCCTCTCCGAGGGACCACTGGTAGGCAATGCTCCGTGCCAGGTTGTGATACTCCTTGGAAAGTTGGGCCGGGGTCGGCTTGCCGACCCGACGCGGCGGCAATTGCGGCAGCGGACCGGACATGTCGGTGCGCAGCCGGGGCAGGGTCCAGGCCGGATCGCCCTTGTTCATGCCCAAAAGCTCGCGAATCTCCCGCGCCTTGCCGGAGGCGGTCCCCTGACTCAAGCCCAGATTCTGGCACAACTCAGTGGCCGTCATCGACGGCTGTGAGGTCGGGTTGAACAGGTCGTTCACCTGCCCCAGGGCATAGAGAACCCCGCCCGCCCAGGTCAGAACCCGACCCGATTCCAATGGACACGGCTTCAGACGGCACATGGAGGCCAACAGCAGGTGACACAACGAGCGGTATTCGCCGTCAAGGTGAGCAAGGCAAAAGGTATCCGTAATGGCAACGATCTGGTCAAATATCGGCTGCATCTTCTGCGGTACCCGCAAGGTGCGGAGACTCATCCGCATTTCTCCTCTCGATCAGAAAGGTTCAAAATCCCTGTCCGTCTCGTCTTCCAACAGCGTGCGCAGATCCGGATCGAAACGGCCCACCGGTTCCGGCCCACCCAGAAGGCCAACGGGTCGACCCAGGGTTTCCAGCCACAACGGCCCTCCCACCGGGGGAAACGGGGCCAGAGAGGTGGAATCCATCTCCAGGCGGTCGCACCCCTGAACCAACAACAGCCGAATCAACTCCGCACGGGTCAGACGTCCCCGAGGGGCCAGGCGGCTGTCCTCGCCGGCGCGTTCCAGCAACCGGTCCAGACGCTCCACCAAACCCTGCGCCAGGGTCAAGGTGAGCTTGCGCGAGGCCATCCTCACCACCTCCCCACCAGTTGATTCCAGCCGGACAATCCACCCAGCAGCAGGGCGTAACGCCCACCCTTGCCTAAACTCACCAACAGGACAAATTTCCAGAAAGCCACTTTGGCCATTCCTGCGGCCACGGTCAGCGGATCGCCGATAACGGGAACCCAGGCCAACAGAAGACTCCAGGTACCCAGTCGCTGCAACCGGGCCTGGCCCCGCAACCAGGCCTGCCGCATTCCCGGTCGCCAGCGGGGCAGAGTGGTCACCGCCCAGCGTCCCAGCAGCCAGTTGACCACCGAGCCTCCTACATTACCCAGGGTGGCCAACCACCACAAGCGTCCCCAGGGAATTTCGCTTCCCAAAGCCAGCCCCGTCAGCACCACCTCCGACGAAACCGGCAGCAGCGTCGCCGCCAGAAAGGCGGAGGTGAACAGGCCCGCCTCAGCGGCGAGAGTCATGGTTCCCCATTCCGGCAACCGCTTCGGGCCAGGTCCGACAAAAGCGCAGCCAATCCTCCGGGGTATCCACATCCCACTGACGCGGCAGCTCCAGCCATGGCAATCCCTGTCCTTCCAGCTGCTGCCGGGTCAGCGCCGCCACCCGGTCCGTGCCCCAGGGCATCTGCTCGAACAACTCCGGAACCACCCGGCGCAAGCCCAGCAGCACATACCCCCCATCCTCCGCCGGAGCCAACACCGCCTCGTTCTCCCGTAACGCCGACGCGGCCCGGTCCAGAAGCCCTTGGTCCACCGAAACCGCGTCGGTGCCCAGAAGCATGGCCCACGCCCCCCGCTCCAGTCCCTCCCGAACCGCCGCCAGCATGCGTGCCCCAAGATCCAGGGGCGGTTGGCTGCGGCGTTGCGCCTCGGGAAGCAGCGTGGCGAAAAAGGGCTCGGTATGGGATGGGTCGCACCACAGGTAAAAGTCCACCCCCCGGCTTCGGCACCACCCCTGCGCCAGAGCGCAGGCCCTTTTGACCATCACCCCCTGGGCCGCCGCCGCTCCCTCCGGACCCAACAGGGGGATCAGCCGCGTCTTGACGCGCCCCGCCAGCGGGGCCCGCCCGAAGAGATGCAACGACCCTCTAGCAGCAGCCACCACCGGACACCGGCGCGGAAACCGCCACCTCCCCATCCGGAGGAATCCCGATAAAATGGTCGGTATAGGGACCGGAGGTCAAACGCAGATACTGATCCCGGGAGACCGCAACCCGCTTCCCCGCCGGAAAACGCCCCCCCCGTTCATCCTCCACCAGGGCCATGGGCCCCCGGTAGATCACCCCGTGATCCCGCAACACCACCCGCTCCTCCTGGGGTTTCCAGGCCAGCAGCGTGGCCGACCGGAAGGTGATGCCCTCCACCACCCGCCAGGGATTGGGATCCCACTTGTCCATCATCACCGCGATGAAGCCCGCATCGCGGAAGGCCTGCAGAAAGGCCGCCTCCTCGAAGGCCCCCGACAGACAGCCGGTCCACAGTTCGGCATTCTCCTTCAGGCGCAGCGGAATCTCCCGGTCGGCGACGATATCCGAAATGGCCGCCCGTCCACCGGGCTTGAGCACCCGGAAAATCTCCCCCACCAGGCGGGCTTTGCTGGCGTCTTCCACCAGGTTCAACACACAGTTGGAGATCACCAGATCGACGCTGTTGTCGGCTATCAGGGGGGAGGTCCGGCGTTGCTCGGTTTCCCAGCGGCCATAGGCCTCCATCTCCTGCAGACCCGAAACCGGATGCTGCGCCAGATAGCGGCTCACCTCCTCCAGGTCGAGAGCCAGATCCTCGATGCGCCCCTTGCGGAAGGAGACCCGATCCTCGCCCAACACCCCGGCCATTTGCGCCTGATAACGGCGGGCCAGAGCCAGCATCTCGTCGTTGAGATCGACGCCGATGACACGCCCCCCGCTGCCCACGAGCTGGGCCGCCATATAGCAGATTTTACCACCGCCGGAGCCCAGATCCAGCACCGTCTCCCCCGAACGCACATAGCGGGAGGGATCGCCGCAACCGTAATCCCGCTCAACGATTTCGGCGGGCAGCTTTTGCAACAGCGAGGCATCGTAGCTCACGGGACAGCACAGTTCCTCGACCCGTTCCCGAGCCCCCTGCCCGTACCGCTGCCGCACTTCCAAATCGACATCCATTGTTTCAACCCTCTTGCAACAAGTGGCGGAGACGTTTCATCACCTCGGGCAACTTGCGCAAGGCCGCCAACTCCGCCAGATTGACCCGGTGTTCCTTGCCCCACCAGCCGCTCCAGGTAGCGCCCGCCGGCACATCCCCCGCAACTCCCGAGGTGGAGGCGATGCGCGCCCCCCTCCCGATGACCGCATGGGGCACCACGCCGACCTGTCCGCCGATCACGGCGTAGTCCTCCACCCGCACCGACCCCGCCAGACCCGCCTGGGCCACGATGACGACATGTCGCCCGAGACGGAAGTTGTGACCGATTTGGATCAAATTGTCCAGTTTGCTGCCCTGTCCGATGACCGTTTCCCCGAAACGCGCCCGGTCGATGGTGGTGCCGGAACCGATCTCCACATCGTCTTCCAGCCGCACGATGCCGAAATGGGGAATCTTGTGATGCACTCCGCCGGCGAATTCGTAGCCGAAGCCTTCCCCGCCGATGACCACGTTGCTGTGGATCACGCAGCGTGCGCCGACCAGGCAGTCATCGTGGATCACGGCTCCGGCATGGATGACGCTCCCCTCGCCGATCACCACCCGCGCCCCGATCACCGCGTTGGCTCCGACCGCAACCCCTTCCGCCAATCGGGCGGAGGGATCCACCGTCGCCCGTGGGTGAATGCCCGTCACCGTCAATTCCCGCATGCCGAGGAACTGACCGACTCGGGCCGCATCCAGGGCCGGCGTCTCGCTGCCCAGGGCCGGCAAAGGCGCCGCCTCCAGGAGATCCTTCGGCACCACCATGGCCGAGGCGTCACACGGCCCCAGCATGCGTTTGCGGTCCAGAGCGAAGGTCAGATCCCCCGCCGCACAATTTTCCAGGGGAGAAACCCCCCGGATCTCGCAATCCTCCCCCTTCCAGGGCAGACCCAGCCGGCTTGCCACTTCGCTCAATTTCACCTTGGACCGCCCTTCTCCAAAGAGTTTTCCCCCGTCCTAACCATACCCTTCCCCTCAACGAGACGGGGTTACATACTGCCCCGCTTGCGGGAGTTCACCGCGACATGGGCCAACATACCCAGTCCCATCATGACCGTCACCAGCGAGGAGCCCCCATAGCTGATCAGCGGCAGGGGAATGCCCACCACCGGCAGCATTCCGGTGACCATGCCGATATTGATGATCACCTGCACCGAAAAGAGGGCCGTCACCCCGGCGGCCACCAGCATGCCGAAACGGTCCTTGGCCCCTGCGGCGATCACCAGCCCCTGCACCACCAGCAGACTGTACAAACCCAGCAGGGTCACGGAACCGGCAAAGCCCCACTCCTCCGCCAGTACCGAGAAGATGAAGTCGGTATGACGTTCCGGAAGAAATTCCAGATAACTCTGGCTGCCCGCCATGAATCCTTTGCCCAGCACTCCCCCGGAACCCACGGCGATTTTGGATTGGATGATATGATAGCCTGAACCCAGCGGGTCTTTTTCCGGGAAAAAAAGGGTCATGATGCGCTGTTTCTGGTAGTCGTGCAACCAGTTCCAGGCCAGGGGCACCGAGGCGGCGATCCCCGCCAGGCCGAAAAGCACCGCCTTCCAGGGCAACCCCGCCACGAACAGAATGGTGCCTCCCAAGGCGCCAAGCAGCACCGCCGTGCCCAGATCGGGCTGGCGGGCGATGAGCAGCATGGGCAACAGGATCATCAGCATGGGCACCCAGGTGTCCTGAAACCCCAGCCCTTTGGAAATGGCCCGATCGTGAAAATAGCGGGCCAAACCGAGAATCAGAGTGATTTTCATCAGTTCCGAGGGCTGCAGCCGCATGAAACCCAGATCGAGCCAACGTCGGGCCCCCATGCCCAGAATGCCGAATACCGGCACCAGCACCACCAGGATGAAACTGACGCCGAAGAGGATCCAGGCCCAGCGCCGAAAGAGTTTTTCCTCGGCCAGGCCCAACCCCAGAAAAACCAGGAACGACAACAGAAACCGTGCCCCCTGCCGCACCAGAAAGCCCGTATGGACCACTCCCCCCACCGCGGAATAGAGGACGATGCCTCCCAGGGCCGCCAGAAGCAGCGGCAGCAGGATAAGCCCCGGCGGAAAGCGTCGCAGGCGCTCCCCCAGTTGCAGAAAGT
>JADGAQ010000207.1 GCA_015231925.1 Magnetococcales bacterium | reverse complement strand
ATTATTCGTGCATGGCAGTCTAGGGAAGTCCCGGAGAAAAAGCAAATTTTGGTGCATGTTAATCGCGTCCATCTTGGGGTACGGCGCTTTTTAATCATACGGGGGGCCGAGGGGATGTTATCCCCCCGACAGGGTTCGGGGCAGCGCCCCGAGGCGTGGCCTTTGACTTGCCGGGCCGAAGCGCTGTGATGATCTTCCTGAGGCAAACACCTCTTCCAAACTTCCCGAAGGCTTCGGCCCGGCGGGAGGGGGCAAGGGGAGGGTCTGTGGGTTTGTGGGAGTTTTTGAGAAATAATCGGCGACAGCCTGGGCCGCGCGTTCACGGAGGGGGAGGTTGAGACCCTCCCCTGGCCCCCTCCGGGTTTGCGGATGTTTTTGGGAATATACCGGCGGCAGCCTGGGCCGCGCGTTCAAGGAGGGGGAGGATGAGGCCCTCCCCTGGCCCCCTCCGGCGGGTCGAAGTGTTTACCCGAATCGTGCGGGTGAACGGGTTGGGCGGTTCTCCTTCGGCGCTTCGACCCGCTAACGTCAACGTCAACTTATCGGGGCTCCGCCCCGGACCCCGCTGAGGGGGCAGCAGAGCTCCCCCTCAGGCTCCCCCAACCCGTTTTACGCCTAAAAGGACTCGAACTCCTCATTGCCGGCTACCGGCTCGGGCAGCTCTCCTTCGGCGCTTCGACCCGCTAACGTCAACGTCAACTTATCGGGGCTCCGCCCCGGACCCCGCTGAGGGGGCAGCAGAGCTCCCCCTCAGGCTCCCCCAACCCGTTTTACGCCTAAAAGGACTCGAACTCCTCGTCGGCTACCGGCTTGTTGCCCCCTCCCCGCTTCGGCGGGGGAAGGGCCAGCGGGGCCTTCTTCCCCAACTTCTTCACCGGCGACGCCGCCACCGGAGCCGCCTTCTTCATTACCGGCTTCGGCCTCGACGTCTGACGCTGATGCTCCTGCCCCGTGCGGAAGTAGGCAACCGCATCCACCAACATCTGCGCATTGCTGCTCAACTCCTCCGCCGTGGCCGCCATCTCCTCCGCCGCGCCCGCATTCTGCTGAATCACCCGATCCAAAGTCTGAATCGCCTGGTTGATCTGCCCAACCCCCTGACTCTGCTCCTGCGAACCCGCCGAAATCTCGCCAACCAACGCCGCCGTCTTCTGAATGTCCGGAACCAGCTTGTTGATGATGTTCCCCGCCCGCTCCGCAACCTCCACACTGGAGGCGGACAACTGCCCGATCTCCCCCGCAGCCGTCTGCGAACGCTCCGCCAACTTGCGAACCTCCGCCGCCACTACCGCGAAGCCCTTGCCATGCTCCCCGGCCCGCGCCGCCTCGATGGCCGCATTCAAAGCCAACAGATTGGTCTGCCGGGCAATCTCCTCAATGATGGAAATCTTGCCCGCAATCTCCTTCATCGCCGTCACCGCACTGACCACCGCATTGCCACCCTCCTCCGCATCCTGCGCCGCCGCACGGGATATCCCCTCCGTGGAACGCGCATTCTCCGTGTTCTGGGCAATGTTGCTGCTCATCTCCTCCATCGCCGAACTGGTCTCCTCAATGGAAGCCGCCTGCGACGAAGCCCCGTCCGCCATGGTCGCCGAGGCGCTGGCCAGCTCCGCACTGCCCGCCTGTACCCCGTCCGAGGCGTTCTGAATGGTGACGAAAGTCTCCCGCAACTTGTCGATGGCCATATTGAGATTCTCGGCAATGCGCCCGAACTCATCCTTCGAGCGAATGCCGCAATTCCCCGTCAAATCCCCATCCCCCAACCTGGTGATGAAGGCCGACAAACGACCGGCAATGTTCACCAGATAGGCGCTCACGATCCAGGCCACCACCACACCCAACAGGAAACCGATCAAACCCATAGCCAACGCCTGGGTGCGCACCGCCGCCGAGTTCTCCCGGGTGGTGGCGGAAACCCGTTTCGCCTCCTCCTTGGCGCTCTTCATGGCTGCATCCACCGGTCCCTCGATGGCTTGCACCGCCGCCCGCATGCGCTCAACCAACTCCCTGATGCGCCCATCCTCGGCCACCGTGGCCATGAAGGCGTTCTGATACTCGTCCAGCACGGCCGTCAGCTTCTTCTTGCCCTCCTCCTCGACCTCCGAGCCGGCAATATCCTTCTTCAACTGCGCCACGATCTCCTGTACCTGCTTGGCGTACTTCTCCTCCTCCCGAGCCTGATAATCCTTCTCCGCCCGACGCATCAGCAGATAGTTGCGCCAGATGTCCCCCACATACTGGGTATCCAGATACTGCTCCAGGGCGCGCGCCGTTTCGCTCAACTGTTTGGCCGTCTCCGGGGTGGCATCGCCCCCCTTCTCGGCAATCTCCCGGGCCGCCTTGGCGAAGGCCTCTTCATACGGCTTCACCAACCCGGCAATCTTCGCCTTGGACGCGGACCCCAACAAAGAGGCCCCCACCTCCTTGTGAAATTCGGCCATGGTCTCCTGCTGCAATGCCGCGTATTTGGCATCCTTGCGCAAACGCAGATCCTTCTCCGCCCGACGCGCCTGAAGCAACAACACCCGCATCATGTCGACGTCGAACTCCTTGAGAGACTCCTCCAGCTTGTGGGCCGCACCGCGCATGACACCCTGCAACCCCTCCGACGGCGTCAGCCCCTTGCGCTTCCAACCGGCCACCACGTTGCCGAAAGCCTGACCGTATGCCCCGATGTTCTCCTTGATGGAGGCCACCATGCGCATCTCTTCGGGATCGTTGGTCTCCTGGGCGATTTTGCCGTACTGCTGCGCCAGCTCCTGAACCGTGGCCACCTGCTTGGCCACCTTCTCTTCGTAACTGGCCTCCAGTCGCAGCAGAAAATCCTTCTCCGAACGACGCGCCAGCAGCATGGAGGCTTCGATCTCCGCCGCCAGCTCCTGCTGGGCAACCGCCGTGGCCAGCATCTGCTCGTATTCGTGTTCAACGCCCAGCAATCCGCTTTGGAAACGCCAAATCACCGCCAGGAACAACAGGCCGACCAGGCCGAATCCAACAGCCATCTTGCCCTTTACCGATAAATCGTTCAATAAACCGATCATGATTCCTCCCCCAAGGATGGATCTTAATTTTGGATGGTCTAGCCTAGATATTTGTTTCAATATTGTCCAGGGAGCTTTATTGAGGGGAAGGATGGTGCCTATAATCAAATTCTATGCGCACCGGCCATGCGGCAGCCGCCCGATCATGGACACGGGGTTCCCTTGCCGGGTAATATTTTCGTATGAGCAACGACGCCACTTACCACAAGCTGTTCTCCCACCCGCCCATGGTGGCCGATCTGTTGCGGCACTTCGTGGACCCGGAGGTGGTGGCGCAGCTCGACCTGGAGCGCATGGAACGGGTCAACGCCAAGTTTCACGCCGAGGGGGACGAACGGCGGGAGGGGGATGTCATCTGGCGCATCCCCATGCGGGACGGGAGCGCGGTATACCTCTACCTTCCGGCCGAATTCCAGTCCACCGTCGACCCCTGGATGGCGGTGAGGAGGCGAGCAAGAATAACTTGTACAGATTGCGCCGGATTTTGGCCTGTCCGCAAGGCGGGGAAATGGGCGCATATGTCGATATGTAACCATTTCCCCAACGACGCGGACGGGCCAAAAGACAAGCAAGATGTGCAAGTTATTCTTGCTCGCCTCCTAAGGGTGTTGGTTTACATCGGATTGCTCTGGCAGCAGCTCATCCGGGAGAAGCGGCTCGGCCCGGACGGCTCCCTGCCCCCGGTTTTTCCCATCGTCCTCTACAATGGCGACCCGCCCTGGACGGTTCCCGTCGGGTTGAGGGAGCTGATCCGCCTGCCGGAAGGCTCTTCCTTATGGCATTTCCAACCGGAGCTGCGGTATCATCTTCTGGACGAGGGACGGTTTACCCTGGCCGAACTGGAAAACCGGGCCTCGCTGTCGGCCATGCTCTTCCGGCTGGAACATTGCCATGATCCGGCGACCCTGTCCGCTCTGCTGGACGATTTGATCGGCTGGTTCGAGAACCATCCCGACTTTGCCGGGATCAAAAAAACCATGGCCGGGCTGGCGGGGCAGATCACCACACGATTGGGTGCGAACCAAAACCACACGGTGACCGAAAATCTACTGGAGATCAAAACAATGGTGGAAACACGCGCCGAAGAGTGGATTCAGGGCTGGTTGAAACAGGGCCGCCAGGAGGGGGTGTTGCTTGGCCGCCAGGAGGGGGCCTTGCTTGGCCGCCAGGAGGGCGAGTCGCTCATTCTGCTCCGGCAGATGCGTCGCCGTTTCGGCGAACTTCCGGAGTGGGTCGCCGCCAAAGTCAACGCCGCCGACACGGAACGTCTTGAAATCTGGTCGGATCGTATTCTGGAGGCCAAATCCCTGGAGGAGATTTTTTCCCAGTGATCGTGCGGAACGGGGCCGAAGGGAACAGGGGCTTCTGGGGATATACCGGATTCCGGTTTGCTGGCACGTTCAAAGATGGGGGGATGAGGCCCCCCCTTGCCCCCCCGCGGTCCGCTGCAATACAGTCAGGCGGTGCGGGAGATCGGCTGATGCGTTTTTCCTTGGTGCAGCGGACCGCTTACGGCCACGTCAACGGATAAAACCTTGGGGCGCTGCCCCAAACCCCGCCGGGGGGGATAATCCCCCCCGGACCCCCGTATTTTCCGCAAGCAAATTCGCGGCTGCGGACCGCTACGAGAACATCAGCACCTTGGGGCACCGCCCTGTACCCCACCGGGGGGGATAATCCCCCCCCGGACCTTGGTATTTTCCACAAAGGAGTTCGCCCTTGTCGCGCATCGTCTCTCATCTGCCCTGGCTGGTGCTGGCGCTGACGGGCGCCATGGCGCTGGGAACCATCGCCCTGCACCTCGGTGAAACCATCAACGCCCTGTGGATCGTGGTCGCCGCCGCCGCCATCTACCTGACGGGATACCGCTACTACAGCCTCTTCATCGCCCAACGGGTCATGGAACTCGACGGCTGCCGCCAAACCCCCGCCTGGCGTCACAACGACGGCCTCGACTACGTTCCCACCAACCAATACGTCCTTTTCGGCCACCACTTCGCCGCCATCGCCGGCGCGGGGCCCCTTGTCGGACCGGTCCTCGCCTCCCAGATGGGCTATTTTCCCGGCATGATGTGGCTGCTCTTCGGCGTGGTGCTGGCCGGTGCGGTTCAGGACTTCCTCATCCTCTTCATCTCCATGCGCCGCGACGGCAAATCCCTTGGCGAACTCATCAAGGCTGAACTCGGCGAAGCGCCCGGCCTGGTGGCCCTCTTCGGCACCTTCATGATCATGGTGATCCTGCTCGCCGTCCTGGCCCTGATCGTGGTCAAAGCCCTGGCCGAAAGCCCCTGGGGCACCTTCACCGTGGCCGCCACCATCCCCATCGCCCTCTTCATGGGCCTTTACCTGCGCTATTGGCGACCGGGTCGCATCGGTGAAGTCTCCCTCATCGGCTTCGTGCTGCTCATCGGCTCCATCCTGCTCGGGGGCGAGGTGGCCCGTAATCCCGACTGGGCTCGCCATTTCCTCTTCTCCGGGGTCGAACTCACCGGCATGCTGGTGGTTTACGGCTTCGTGGCCTCGGTGCTGCCGGTCTGGCTCCTGCTGGCCCCTCGCGACTACCTCTCCACCTTCCTCAAAATCGGCACCATCCTGGCATTGGCCCTGACCATCCTGCTGGTGGCCCCTCCCTTGCGTATGCCCGCCTTCACCCCCTTCACCGACGGCAGCGGTCCGGTTTGGGCCGGTTCCCTCTTCCCCTTCCTCTTCATCACCATCGCCTGTGGCGCGATTTCGGGTTTCCACTCCCTCATCGCCTCCGGAACAACACCGAAAATGGTGGAGAACGAACACCACATTCGTTTCATCGGGTATGGGGCCATGCTCATGGAGGCTTTTGTGGCCATCATGGCTCTGGTGGCGGCGGGGTGTATCGATCCGGGCATTTATTTCACCATGAATGCGCCGTCCGCCATTTTGGGCGGCAATGTGGAGCAGGCGGCCAGGGTTATTTCCCAGTGGGGTTTTGTCATCACGCCGGAGCAGATTCAGCAAACTGCCCGCGATGTGGGGGAGACCACCATTCTGTCTCGCACGGGCGGTGCGCCGACTTTGGCGGTTGGCATGGCTCAGCTTTTCGGCCAGCTTTTCGGCGGCACCGCCATGATGGGTTTCTGGTATCATTTCGCCATTCTTTTCGAGGCTTTGTTCATTCTCACTGCTGTGGATGCGGGTACTCGGGCGGGGCGGTTCATGTTTCAGGATCTGTTGGGGGTGTTTCTGCCTGCCCTCAAGCGCTCCTCCTCGTTGGTGGGCAATCTGTTGGCCACGGCGGTATGTGTCGGGGCCTGGGGATATTTCCTTTATCAGGGGGTGGTTGATCCGTTGGGGGGCATCAACACGTTGTGGCCGTTGTTCGGCATTGCCAACCAGATGTTGGCCAACATCGCCCTGATTCTGGCCACGGTGGTGTTGTTCCGCATGAAGCGGCACCGTTACGCCTGGGTGCCGGTATTGCCGTTGACCTGGGTGATGATCACCACCATGACGGCGGCGGTGGAGAAGGTTTTCCATGCCAATCCGCGCATTGGTTTCCTGGCTCATGCCGACAGGTTCCAGGCGGCTATTGACAAGGGTGAACTTCTCGCTCCGGCCAGGAGTTTGGCGCAGATGCAGCAGATTGTTTTCAATGATCGGGTGGATGCGGCGTTGGCTTTGTTGTTCATGTCGGTGGTGGCGACGATGCTTTGGTTCGGGGTTCGGGCCTGTGTGCAGGCTTGGCGCGAGAACCGGGTGACCACGCGGGAGGCGGCGATGGAATTGCTTACGGAGGCGGCATGAGGGCGATTTGGGGGCGATTCGTTGTGTTGTGGCGTCAGACGGCCCGGTTGATGGTGGGGGTTCCGGATTATGAGGCGTATTGTGGGCATATGAGGCGGTGTCATCCGGAGCGGGAGCCTTTGGGGTATGAGGCGTTCTTTCGGGAGCGGCAGGAGGCGCGTTACGGGGGCAGCCGACCGGGGAAGTGTTGTTGAGGGAGGGGGGAAGGGAGGGGAGCAAGGCAAGGTGTTGGTCTTTTGAGTAATACGGGGGTCCGGGGGGGATTATCCCCCCCGGCGGAGGTTTGGAGGCGGAGC
>JADGAQ010000206.1 GCA_015231925.1 Magnetococcales bacterium | reverse complement strand
TGATGGTCCCCAGACCCCTGCAATAATGCAAAAATGAAACAGAAACGGAATGACGGGCTCCCTGGCTTTGTTCCCAGAGGGCGGCAGCGATTTCCTGCACTCGCTGCGCGGTTTTCCGGGTATCAAGAACCCGTTCGCCGATGATGGCTCCCGCCTTTCGGCCACGGAGGCTCCGGAAAAGGAGAGGGACCGATTTCCCAGGCGGCGGGTTGGCAGCGTTCGGCAAGTTTGGGCACTTCGGCGGCGGCCACGGCGAAGTCCTTGCCGTGTTCCCCGGTTCGGGCAGCCTCGATGGCGGCATTGCGAGACAGAAGGTTGGTCCGACGGGCAAATTCTTCAATAATGGAGATCGTGTCGGCGATCTCTTTCATGGCTTCGGAAGCGGCTGTACCCCCTCGGCAGCCCACTGGGAAGCGATGCGGGGGAATTGTTCCGTGGCTCCCTGGGACAGGGATTCCGTGATCTCCCCGACGGCCTCGGGCAACCTCACCGTCCAGGCGTCGATGGTACGGGACAGGTCACCCAGTTCATCCTGACGTTGGTGATGCACCGCATGGAAATATCGCCTTCGCACGGGCGCTCCCGATTGCCGATGCCACCGTTTATGGCTTCAACCCGGCCTTCGGCGATGAAACAGGCCAATTGCGCCACAACGGGAATCTCCAGCACGCTTCCGGTCATCATCCGGGTTTCAAAACCCTTGATTTCCGCTATTCCCCTCTTTTTCTGGCCGTCGAAGGTTTCGACCTGTTGATGGACCGGGTGACGGGCGTTGATCAGTGCCTTTTCGGCCTCTTCCCGCTTTTGCATATCCGATGGATTGTTTGAAGGGGCGGGCGGGGTGGCCGATGGCTTTGACGCTTTCCATCGGCCCGCCCCCGGCGGGTTTTTGCCGGACTACCGCGCCCCGTGCAACATCGCGATGAGGGTGGCCTGGTCCATGGCCGGACGACCGGGCAAACGCCCCTGATCGTCGTGGACGCTTTGCAGTGTCTCACGGGCATAGCGCTCGATCAGGGAACCGTCGAGATTCAGTTCGGAGAGGCGGGTCGGACAATGGATGGAACGCAGAAAAGCCTCGAACCGGTCCACCCCTTCCCGAGCTCGGTCAAGCTCACTGCCTGACGATTGCGACACACCGAAAACACGTTCGGCGAACTGGGCGAAGCGGGCCGGACGCACTGCGGCGGCGACGCGCATCCAGGCGGGATTGACAACCGCCAAACCCGCGCCGTGGGCCACATCATGGATGGCGGAAATGGTGTGTTCGATCATATGGACCGGAAATCCCACTGCCTCGGCTCCGGCCTGCACCCAGCCGTTGAGAGCCACCACCGACGCCCACTGCACCTGAAGGCGCGCCTCCAGATCCTGGCCGTCGGCTACCGCCTTGGGCCCCCATTCCAGAGCGGTGAGGATGACCCCCTCCGCAAACCGATCCTGCAGGGGAACGCCGTCAATTCCGTTGAAGTATCCCTCGGTGACGTGGGTGATCAGGTCGCAGACGCCGTAGGCGGTCTGGTCGGGCGGAACCGTAAGGGTCAGGACGGGATCCACCAGGGCCACCCTGGGATAGAGACAGTCGGCGAGAACGAAGGATTTCTCCACGGTTTGCTCATTGGTGATCACCGCCCCCTTGTTCATCTCCGATCCGGTGGCCGCCAGCGTCGGAACGGTGATGACGGGCAACGCGCGGGTGGGAAGGCGCATCCCCGTCGGGCTGTGAACCATCATCTGCCACGGATCCCCTTCATAGAAGACGGTGGCCGCCATCACCTTGGCCGCATCCATGACGCTGCCGCCCCCCAGGGCGATGACCAGGTCACACTGTTCAGCCCGGGCCAGCCGCGCACCGCGCAACACCGTCGACAGACGGGGATTGGGTTCGACGCCCGGACATTCCACCACCCCCACCCCCGCTTCTTCGAGGCTGGCCACGGCTCGGTCGAAAGCGCCGTTGCGCTTGACACTTCCCCCCCCGGTGACCAGCAGGGCCCGACGCCCTTCTCTCCGGGCGACCTCGCCCAGACGGGAGAGCACTCCGGCGCCGAAGATAATCCGTGTCGGGTTTTGGAATTCGAAGTTCATCTGTCTCTCCTGGTCTGGCGTCCTGGAAAAAATACCGGCCCTGGCGACCGGGTTACCTGTCAGTAGCACAGAACCGATAGGCGGACAAGTTCAGGGAGCCATAGTCGTAGCTGTTGTGCAGCCTTTTGGCTGCAGGAGAGGAACCGGCGGCTCCCAGGGCCACAAACAGCGGCAGGAGATGCTCCATGGTGGGATGGGCCAGGTCCGCATGGGGTGCCCGTTCCAGCTCCGAGGCCAGCGCAGCGGGGTGATCACCTGTCAATCCCTGATGCAACCACTCGCTGAATCGGACGGACCAGGGTTCGGGGGGAGTGCCGGGTTGGTTGAGTCGTCGCAGGTTATGGGTCACCGCTCCGGATCCCAGAATCAGCACCCCCTTCTCACCCAGGGGATGCAGGGCCCGGCCCATCTCCAGGTGCGCCACGGGGTCCGCTCGCTCCAGCAAAGAGAGCTGCACCACCGGGATGTCGGCTTCGGGGTACATGAGTTTCAACGGCACCCAGGCTCCGTGGTCCAGACCCCTGCCGGAGGCTTGGCCGAAAGATCTGTTTCCGCTTTCCAGGGCCCTCGTCACCGCTTCCACCAGCCATGACTCCCCGCTGGCGGGATAGCGCATGGCGTACAACTCCCTGGGAAACCCGAAAAAGTCGTGTATGGTCTCCAATGGACCCACCCCGGTCAGGGTGGGTTCGGGGCGCTCCCAATGGCCGGAGACCACCACAACCCCCCTGGGCCGGGGCTGATCATGCCCCAGGTTCTCCAGAAACTGCCGACAGGGGTGATCCCGCAGAATCAGATCCGGAGCGCCATGGGACACGAACAGAGGATCCACTCCCTTCCCCCCACTTTCATCACGCTTCATTGGGTTCTCTCCCGATGATGGTCACTGCCGGAAACACCCCGCCGCAGTGCGCCTAGGAATGCTGCTTGTGGCTGCCGTCACAGAAAGGCTGATTGGCCGACCCGGTGCAGCGGCAGACGGCCACCTCCTTCGACTCGGACAGCTCCACCCGAACCGGGCTCTTCTCGGAACCCTTGTGGGATCCGTCACAGAAGGGCGAATTGCCGGTTCGACCGCAACGGCAGATGTAGTGGGTGCCAGCCGGCAGCGTGACAACAGCGGGACTGTTCATGATATGCTCCTCAACGGACGCTGATGGTTAAACTCCCCAAAAGGTCGGATCGAATCGGCAGCGGGGAGTGATGGCTTCAGGGTAGGGGGTGACTGACATGAACACAAATGAATTGCAGACATAAACAGATGCGTGAAATCGATCATTTGGAGTTGCATCCCCGTACCCTGGCCCTGCTGCTGGCGGTGTACGAGGAGAAGTCGGTAACCCGTGGAGCCAAACGCCTGGGCTTGTCGCAATCGGCGGCCAGCCACGCGCTGGACCGGCTGCGGGAGTTGCTGGGCGATCCCCTCTTCGTGCGCTGCGGTCGTGTCATCCAGCCCACGCCCCGTACCGATCGGATCATCCCCCTGGTACGCGAACACCTGGCCGGGCTGAAGGCCCTGACCATGCCCCCGGAGGTGGATCTGCAAACCCTTGAAGGGAGCGTCACCATCGCCGCCAACGATTTGCAGATGGTGCTGATCCTGCCCACCCTCTGTCGGCAACTGGCCGCTTCCGCCCCCGGCGTGACCATCCGGGTGATTCCCTCCGCAATGGAGGCTCCCCTGCTGCTCCAGGAGGGGCGTTGCGACCTGGCCATCTCGCCGGTCACCGGGAATGATCCGTCACTTATGCGGCAATGGCTGTTCAAGGACCGTTTCGTGGTCTTTTACGATCGGACCCAACACGAGGAGCCGCCCGCCACCAAGGAGGCCTTTCTCAAGGCCCGGCACCTGCGTATCCGTTTTCCGGGAGGGGCCGGGATGGGGGTCGATCTCATGCTGGAGGAGCAGGGATGGCAGCGCCGAATAGCCTTGGAGGTGAACAACTTCGCCACGGTCCGCTATTTCGTTCAGGACACCGCACAGGTGGTGATCCTGCCCGGTCTGGCGGCCAATTCGGTGATGGAAGGGTTGGACTGGTGCGAATGCCCCTTTACCAGCCCGACGCTGGATTTCTACGCCCTGTGGCATGTGCGGAATCATGCCGCGCCGCTTCACCACTGGCTGCGCCGCCAGTTGAAGTCCATCTCCCTGGGCATCAGGCCCTGGTAAGGGGCAGGAACTCCGAACACCGGGGAATTGTACCCGACACGATTGGCGCTTTGATACGAACGAACCGGCCGGACCAATTCCAGAAGCCGGCGGATTCGCTCCTTCGAATCGGGATGACTGCGCAGCCAATCACGGCCTTCCGCGCCACGGGGATGCAACAGTTGTCCCAAGAATCCCCTGGCGCCGGTATTCAACTTGTACAGCGCGGAGGCCAGCCCCTCCGGATCCCCGGTCAGCGCCGCCGCATCCAGATCGGCCTGAAACTCGCGAGTGCGCGAGAAAGCCAATTGCAGCAATCCGCTGATGACGGGGGAGAAGAGTAACAGCATCACCGCCGGCCAATAGAGCATGACTTGGTCCTCACCCATGGCCAGCAGAAGCGACAGCAGGATGAGCAGCGTCTGTCCCAACAGGGCAAAGGCGGAAGTCACCTGTCGAAAGATCTCGGACAACGCCAGGCTCCGGGTATCCAGATTGCGGATATGGCTGACCTCATGGGCCAGTACGGCGACCAACTCCCGGTGGGAAAGGCGTCGCAACAACCCCTCGGTAACGGCGATGGCCGACCCGCCGTCTTCTCCCACGGCAAAGGCGTTCAGGGCCGGAGAGGCTATCCGGTAAAGCTCTGGTTGCCACTGCAACCCGGCCTTGCGGGCGATTCGGGACAGTTCGTGATGCAATCCGGCGGCAAAACGGTAGTCCAGGGGCATGGCCCGATGCAGGCGCATCACCCAGGCTGGCGGGAGGTTTGGGGCCAGAAGGTGCAGAACGGCCACGAGGATCAGACTCCAAAGCCCCCCTTCGGAGCCTGCCAACATCCATCCCAGGGAAAACGGCATCCCCGCCATGGCGATCAGCATCAAAAGGCTATTGAGCCTGTTCCGGCTTTGCTGGCCCAGCCAAGATTGTCTGTTTAGCGCTGTTTGTCCGCTCCACATGGTCGTCACCTCCTGACTTGGATATGGGATCCCATTCGATGGATTGCAAGCCCGGCCCAGGAAGCATCGCCCTGCCGTCTCCCCGCTCCGCCCGGTTCTTGCGGACCCTCGGTTCGATCCCGAGTCCCCTGTCCGGCCTCGGCATCCCGGACCTCCTCTGCGGGTCCGCGTCACCGGAGCATGCTCCATCCGGCAGGGATTTCGCCGCGATTTCGCTGGACTCGGCGGTGATATTCCCGGAAAATCCGCCCGTGAAGGTGGAGCCCTTTCCGGACGGGGAGTTCTTCCGGGGGCGGACCCCGGCAAAGGGAATCCCGCCCTCACGATTTTCTTACCAGTTGATATTCCAGATGAATGCAGGCGCCGGACAGCTCCATGATCGATCTCTCCTCCATTGTCTATCGGGAAATCCATCTCGATTTCGTGCGTGCTTCCGGCCCCGGCGGGCAGAACGTCAACAAGGTATCGAGTGCGGTGCAGTTGCGCTTTGATGTGCGCCGCAGCCCCTCCCTGCCGCAACGGGTGAGGGAGAGGCTGGAGATGTTGGCGGGGAAGCGATTGACGGATGAGGGGGTGTTGATTCTGGAGGCGCAGCGTTTTCGCACCCAGGAGCGCAACCGGCAGGATGCCATCGAGCGTTTGCTGGCGTTGCTCGAAAAGGCTCAGGAGCGTCCCGAACCACGTATTGCCACCCGGCCCAGTCTGGCTTCCAAACTCAAGCGGCTGGAGGGCAAAAAACATCGCGCCGGACTCAAGGAGGGCCGACGGGTGTCACGGCAAGAGCCGGGGGATTGAGAAGACAGTCGAATTTGTTAATCTTTTAAGTATCAAAAAAAGGAAATGTTCTGTCAGTTGACTTTTTCTGTTTTCAGTTATAAAGATTATTTATAAATGATAAAATCAAAGGATAGAACATTTTCTTTTTTTGATACTTAAAAGATAAAATATTAAAAGGATTCTTGCAGGACAAAATCCTCTCCGCATACCACCCGGCCATTGATCAGCACCTCCAGGCGATGCCTTCCCGGATAATAGCGTCGGGTGGAAATGGCGCGAAAAGAGTGGCTTGTGCGAAACCACACGGTTTCACCCGCCGCGACCCGCTCCCGGATGCCTTTGAACACCTTCACCGAATGGCTGCCGTTCTGCCGCAAATGGTGAATACCATAATCAATGGAAAGGTGAGCCGCCTCCGTACAGTGCAATTGGGCCGCAACATTCAAAGTCCCTCCCCAGGGAACCTCCGCCGGTTGCAGTTGAAAAGAGACCACCTGCAACCCCTCCCCGCCGGAAAAACCCAGCAGTCGCAACGCCTCGGCATGCCCCTGTTTGATCAGGGTGCGCAACCCATGGCGCAACAGGGCCAGGGTCTCCGCACCGGCCCCTTCCGCCCAGCGAACCGCCGTGGCCACAACCCGGTCGGGATGGTCCTTGGCGATATCGTTCAGATGGTTGGCCACGGAGCGACGCACCACCGGATGGGGATCGGCTCTGAGAAGTTCCAGTATCTCCAGACACGGGCCGGGATCCCGAATGAAGGCCGGCAAACGGATGCCCCAAGGCAGCCGGGGCCGACAACCTTCCGAAGCGAGACGCCGCAACCGCCAATCGGCATCACGGGCCCAACTCCTGACCCGAGCCAGGGTCATGTCGGGATATCGCACCAGATAGGGACGAATGGCGAACTCGGCGCTGAAATACCGGGTCATGTGCTGCAAGGCGTCCAAAGAAAGCTGCGCATGTTCCAGTCCATGGCGTTCCACGAAGTGGAGAAAGGGCAGATGCCGAAAACCGTCGTAACCCTCGACCCCACCACTGCCGTCGTCATCCCCCATAGCGGCAAGCAGAATGGCCAACGCCTCGGGATAGTCCGCAGGCAACAGTTGGCGCAAGCTGCCGCTGATGAGCTGAACCCGCTGCATCAACTCCAA
>JADGAQ010000205.1 GCA_015231925.1 Magnetococcales bacterium | reverse complement strand
TTCTTTTGATGCTGCGGACCGCTTACGGACACGTCAACGGATAAAACCTCGGGGCGCTGCCCCGAACCCCGCCGGGGGGGATAATCCCCCCCGGACCCCCGTATGACTGAAAAGGGACGATCAGGAGGCGTTTTCCGACGAGACTCTTTTGGCCCAAAGCCACAACTGATCCAGCTCGTCGAGGGACAAGCCCTTCCAGGAACGGTGTTCCGACTCCAGCCGTCGTCCGATG
This sequence comes from Magnetococcales bacterium, assembly GCA_015231925.1. Taxonomy (NCBI): domain Bacteria; kingdom Pseudomonadati; phylum Pseudomonadota; class Magnetococcia; order Magnetococcales; species Magnetococcales bacterium. Next base: position 6,920 of record JADGAQ010000205.1, on the reverse strand, counting down.
CGCATCGAACGGTCCTGCACCTTGAGGGTGGCCTGACGCAGGGCCGTTTCCGGGTTGACGCCCAGGTGACGGGCCAGGTTGACCACGGCGAAGAGCAGATCCCCCACCTCCTCTTCCCGGGCCGCCGCCGCATCGGGATGGGTGGCCACCTCCTTCAGTTCCGCCAACTCCTCCTCGACCTTGTCCACCACTCCCGAGAGATCGGGCCAGTCCAGGCCCACATGGGCCATCTTCTGCTGGCTTTTATAGGCCCAGAGCAGGGCGGGCATCTGGCCGGTGAGTCCGGCGAAGAGCCCGGCAGGAGAGGATTTCTCGGGGGTTTTGCCCTCTTCCCGGGCCGTTTTGGCCCGTTCTGCCTCCTTGAGAGCGTGCCAGGCCTTCACCACCGCATCGGGACTCTCCAGCCGCTCCTCGCCGAAGACGTGGGGATGGCGATGCACCATCTTGCTGACCACCCGCTCCAGCACCTCCTTCAGATCGAAGTGGCCCCCTTCTTGCGCGATGCGGCTGTAGAGGACCACATGGAAGGCCAGATCCCCCAACTCCTTTTTCAGCTCCGTCAGATTGCCGCTCTCCACCGCTTCCACCACCTCGTAGGCCTCCTCGATGGTGAAGGGCAGCAGGGAGTGATGGGTTTGGGCCCGGTCCCAGGGGCAGCCGCCTTCGCCGCGCAGTCGGGCCACCAGGGCGACCAGACGCTCCAGGGCCGCGCCGATGGAGGTTTCGTCCGCAGAAGGAGAGGGCTGGCTGCTCATGTCACGGATCCCGGAGATTTCAGGTGAATGCGAGGCTGGCATGGTGTGGCACTCCGGGACGGGAGTCAAAGTTTTCCGTTTCCGGCGGCAAAAAGTGCCATGGCACCACGGTTAAAGGGCCGTTTTCCGTCGGGAAGCGGCTTTCCGCGCGGGATGGGAAGGATTTGCCCCCCTGGCACGGGTGTTGCTTCCAATCTTTGCGGAGAGATTCGAACCGTTCAGGGAGACGAGCGATGGATAGTGGATTGTATGCTGCAGTCAATGGGGCACGTCGCATGGAGTGGCGGCTGGAGGTTCTGGCCAACAATCTGGCCAACACCAACACCACGGGATACAAGGGGCAGAACATCTCCTTCGAGTCGTTCATGACCGCGCCGGGTCCGGAGCAGTTTCCCTTGCCGACCGATTCGTTCATGGGCTTTCGCGGTCCCGGAGACATTCCGTTTCCCTTCAGCAGCCCGGCCACCAATGCCATTCCCATGAGCTATCCCATGGCGAAGAACACCACGGTCGACCTGACCCAGGGTTCGTTGCAGGCTACGGGCAATCCTTTGGATGTGGCCATCGAAGGGGAGGGGTTTTTCCGGGTGCAGACTCCCGCCGGAGTACAGTACACACGGGATGGCTCCTTTGCGGTGAACAATCAGGGTGAGCTGGTCACCAAAGACGGTTATCAAGTTCTCGACGAAGGGGGCGGGCCTCTGACCGTTGGCAGTGGTCCGGTGGAAATCGCCCGGGACGGCACCCTGTCGAGCAATCAGGGAACGTTGGGACGCATCGGGCTGGTCAATCTGCCCGCCAAAGAGTTGGAGAAGACCGGACAGAACCTCTACTCCGCCCCGGCGGGTTCCGAGGTTCCCGTCACGGCGACCACCGGCGTCAACCAGGGCTACCTGGAAGGCTCCAACGCCAATACGGTTCACAGCATGACGCAAATGATCGATACCCATCGCGCCTACGAAAGCTACATGAAGATGATGAAGGCGCTGGACGAACTGGACAACCAGGCTGCCAACCAGGTGGGACGCCTGCAAGGCTGATTCTGACCAAGCACACTCAAGAGGAGTGATTCCATGATTCGCGCTCTTTGGACCTCTGCCACCGGCATGCAGGCGCAACAAACCAATATCGACGTGATCGCCAACAACCTGGCCAACACCAACACCACCGGGTTCAAGCGTTCCAAGACCGATTTTCAGGATCTGCTCTACCAGAACATGCGGGCAGCCGGTTCGGCCACTTCGGCGGAGGGCACCCAGGTTCCCGTGGGTATTCAGTTGGGCCACGGCGTGCGGGCAGTCTCGGTGAGCAAGATGTTCACCCAGGGCGACTACGTCCAGACCGGCAATCAACTGGATGTGGCCATCGAGGGCAAAGGGTTCTTCCAGATTCAGCTGCCCAACGGGGAGACGGCCTATTCCCGGGATGGCAGCTTCAAGCTGAACAATACCGGACAGATCGTCACCGCCGACGGCTATCTGCTGAATCCCGGATTCAATGTGCCCCAGGAGGCCAAACAGGTCTCCATCGGTCCCGATGGAACGGTCAACGTGTTGTTGCCCAATCAGGTGACTCCGCAGAATCTGGGTACCATTCAACTGGCTCAGTTCGTCAACGATGCCGGTTTGACGGCCATCGGGCGCAACCTCTTCCAGGAGAGCGGCGCTTCCGGAACGGCCACCACCGGCAATCCCGGCGACAACGGTTTGGGTACGGTGCAACAGGGCTACCTGGAAATGTCCAACGTCAACATGGTCGAAGAGATGGTCAACATGATCGCCAGCCAACGGGCGTATGAGATCAACTCGAAAACCATCCAGACGGCGGACGATATGTTGGGTCAGGCGGCCAATCTGCGGCGGTAGGGGTGATTGACGTGATATCCAGGGCAGGGCGCACCATTCTGATGCTGTTGACCACCTATTTCAGTCTGACGGTGGTTTCGGCACAGGTACTCGACAAGACAGCGATGGTGCGGTCCGTGACACGGGATCTGCAGCAACTGCTGGATCGGGAACAATCGGGCATTGCGGTGCAGCGTCTTTTCCTTCCCCAGGATGTCAAGGTTCCGGACGGGGAGGTGACCTGGGTGGTGGATCTGCCGAAGCAGATGGACGCAGGTCGGCAGGCGGTCCCGGTTGCCATCTACGTAAATGGCGAGGTGGTCCGGGAGATGGCGGTGGTGGCAGAGCTGGAGCGCCGTCTGAAGGTGCCGGTGGTGCAGCGCACGCTGAAACGCAACGACGTGGTGGCTGCCTCGGACGTAAGTTGGGAGACGGTGAGTTTCCGCAAGGTGCCGGAGGATCTGATCACCGAAGCCGATGCGGTGGTGGGCAAGGCGGCGACGCGCATGGTTACGGCCAATCGTCCGTTGCAGGCGGGCTGGTTCAATACGCCGCTGGCGGTGGGACGGGGGGAAAAGGTCACGGTGCTGATGGAAATGGCGGGTCTGCACATCCGGGCTTTGGGTGTGGCGGATGCCGAGGGTCGGGTGGGCGAGTTCATTCAGGTGCGCAATCCTGACAGCCAGGTTCGCTTTGCCGCCAAGGTGGTCGGGCCGGGTGAAGTGCGGGTGGACGGAAGGTAAAGGGGACGTCGGATGAAGGTGAACGGCATGTGGGCAAAGTGGGGTGTGTTGGTTCTGGCGGGTCTGCTGGCGGGTGGCTGTGGGGCGACCCGCGCCGCCCAGCGACCGCCGACTCCCATGGCGACCAGTCTGACCAGCCAGGCTCCGGAAACGCTGTCGCCCAACAAGGGCTCCATCTGGCAGAGTACGGACCGCAACAGCCTGTTCACCGATCGCAAAGCGCGGGCGGTGGGGGATTTGATCACGGTGGTGGTGGCGGAAAAATCCAACGCCTCCAACGCCGCCCAGACCAAACTGAGCCGGGACAACAAGAACGAGATGGACTTGGGGGGGCTTTTCGGAGCGACGGAGGCGATTCAGAAGGGTGGCCTTTCCAAGTTCAAGGATGCCGCCAAGATCGAGGGTAAACACGAATCGACCGGTCAAGGGCAGACCACCCGCGATAGCACCTTCACCACCACCATCTCCTGTGTGGTTACCGAGGTTCTGACCAACGGCAACTTCCGTATCGAGGGGCGGCGGGATCTGACTCTCAACAACGAGAACCAGTTCATCATGCTTTCCGGGGTGGTTCGTCCGGAAGATATAACCCAGAACAACACGGTCAAATCCTCCCAGATAGCCGATGCCCGCATCGAGTTTTCCGGGGAGGGGGATATCGCGGATCAGCAGGAGCCGAGCTGGTTGAATCGCTTCTTTGCCAATATCCGCCTCTTCTAAATAGAGCAGGGTGTCCCACGGAGGGACGCGGGAGTATCAGGTCATGGATGCCCAAGGGATGTTGCGAAGTCTGATGGTTCTGGGGGTGGGGCTGTTGAGCCTGCTTCTGGCGGGGAGTGCCGAGGCGGTCCGCCTGAAGGATGTGGTGGACATCGAAGGGGTGCGGGAAAACCCCTTGACCGGCTTTGGTCTGGTGGTGGGTTTGAACGGCAGCGGCGACTCCTCCACCCCCTTCACTTCGCAGTCGGTGAAGATGATGCTGGAGCGCATGGGTATCTCCACTCCTGACGCGGTCAGTGTCAAGAATGCGGCAGCGGTGATGGTCACCTCGTCGTTGCCTCCTTTCGCCCGCCAGGGCAGCAAAGTGGATGTAACGGTATCTTCTCTGGGAGATGCCAGCAGTTTGCAGGGCGGAACCTTGATCATGACGCCCCTGAAGGGTGCCGATGGTCGCATCTACGCCGTGGCCCAGGGGCCGGTTTCCGTGGCGGGGTTTTCCGCCGGCAAGGGCGCCGGGGGAGGGGGTGGCGGTCAAACCGCCCAAAAGAACCATCCCACGGTGGCGCGCATCACCGGCGGAGCCCTGGTGGAACGGGAAATTCCCTTTGAACTCAATCAGGAACGGAAATTGCAATTGGCGTTGAACAACCCCGATTTCACCACCGCCAACCGGGTGGTGCGGGCCATCAACAGCCTGTTGGGCCAACCGGTGGCCATGGCTCAGGACTCCGGCACCATCAGTGTGAAACTGCCGGACAACTACGAGGGGCGGGTGGTGGAGTTCGTCTCCCGTCTGGAAAATCTCCAGGTGGAGCCGGATACCCCGGCCAAAGTGATCGTCAACGAACGCACGGGCACGATCGTCATGGGGGAGAATGTACGCATCTCCACCGTGGCTCTCTCCCACGGCAATCTGAGCCTGAAGATCACCGACACCCCCTCCGTGAGCCAGCCGCAGCCGATGTCCGGCGGGCAGACGGTGGTTACCAACCAGCGACAGGTTGAGGTCAAGGAGCAGGATGCCCGCCTGTTGGAGATGCAGGAAGGGGTCACCTTGGGGGATCTGGTGCGGGGTCTCAACAAAGTGGGAGTCACTCCCCGGGATTTGATCGCCATTCTTCAGGCGATCAAGGCCGCCGGGGCACTGCAAGCCAATCTGGAGATCCTATGAACATCGTATCGCCGGGACTGGATTTGGGTACCCCCCGGACGGGCCAAGTCGGGGTGCGGACGGAGGCGAAGGCCGGTGCGCGGGATGATCGTCCCCTCAAGGAGGCGTTGGCCGACTTCGAGGCTCTGTTCATCCGCCAGATGTTGGAGGTTATGCGCAAGGGTGTTCCCGAGGCGGACAAGGATACACCCTTTGCCAAGGGATCCGGGGAAAAGCTCTTTTCGGACATGCTGGACGGGGAGTACGCCACCATCGCCAGCCGTCGACCGGGAGGACTGGGTCTCAAGGAGGCCCTCTACGAACAGATGAATCGCGCCCGCAACCCGGCTTTGGCCACGGAAGCGTTGCGCAGGACTGAAATGGAAGGGAATTCCCTAAACATCCAGGGTAAACTACCGATAAAAGGATGAAGGGACTACCGGTTGCCGTCGAGGCGAACCGGTAGACGAGGACGGGAACCGGTATGGGCGAAGGGAAATCGTCATGAAAATCAAGGGAGTGGACTCCAATAAACTGGGACGGATCACCGGACGGCGTGTCGGTTCCGCCGGGGCGCTGGAGCGGTATGCCGCCCAAAGCGCACCCAAATCCCGCAAGGATGATGTGGAGGTCTCTCCGGGAGCCCGCCTGATCAGCGGAGCCAGCGAGCGGGCTCAATCGGCTCCGGATATTCGTCTGGAGGTGGTGGAACCGATCCGGGAGGCTTTGGCCGCGGGTCGCTACAGCGTCTCCAACCTGGACGTGGCGGACAAGATCCTGCGCCGGGTGCTTTCGGAAGGAAAACGCTCCATCTGAACTCTTGAAGGAAACCAGCCGTGGACATCAGCCGAATACGCGAACTCAAACAGCTCCTGACCGATCTGACGGGGCGCTTCGAGGCGTTGCGGGAACTGATGTTGGTGGAGCGGGGTTTCCTGATGAAGCGTCGCACCCAGGAGGTGGAAGAGACCTCCCGGCGAATTCGCGACCTTCTGGAAGAGATCCGTCAGGAAGAGGCCAGGCGGCAGGAGTTGGTGGCGGACCTCGGCCAATCCCTGGGCCTGCCCGGCCCAACCCTGACTCTGAAGGAGCTGGTGGAGGCTTTGGGCGAAACGGCGCGCAAGCTGGATCTGCCCAAGTGTCGGGAGAAGCTGAAGGAGGCCATTTTGCAGGCCGACGAGGCGAACAAGGCGAACAAGGCCGTTTTGCGCGGCATTCAGGCGGCCACACAGGCCGTTTTGGGAGTATTGACGGAAGGAACCGCCAAACCGGTGGCGTATACCCGTACCGGGTCGCACAAGGCGGGAAATGGTCTCAACCTGTTTTCACGACAGCTCTGAACACTCGGAGCAGGCCTTCAAGGCCGAAAAACCAAATTCGATCATGGCCCGGATGGAACTGACCTGGGCGGGGCATTGTGCCGGAGGAATAAGGACATGTTGATCTTGACACGGAGAGTCGGGGAGAGCTTGAACATCGGTGATGATATAAAAATCACCCTGCTCGGCATCAAAGGCAACCAGGTGCGCATCGGCATCGATGCCCCCCGCAGTGTGGAAGTGCATCGCGAGGAGATTTACGACAAAATCAAGAGAGAGACCCGCAAGGCCAACCGGAAGATGTCCGACGACGTCCTCGACCAGGCCTCCCGCATACTCTCCCAGAAGTAAAACCAGGAAGCCCTCCGCAAGGAGGGCTTCCTGGTTTG
>JADGAQ010000204.1 GCA_015231925.1 Magnetococcales bacterium | reverse complement strand
GGGCATTTCTTCTTTGGGCTTCGACCCGCCAAAGGCCACGTCAAAACCTCGGGGCGCTGCCCCGAACCCCGCCGGGGGGGATAATCCCCCCCGGACCCCCGTATTACTGAAAAGCCCTCACCACTCACCTCTCACCTCTCACCTCTCACCTCTCACCGTTGCCTGGACCAGACAAAAAAAAGGGGCCTTTCGGCCCCTTTTTCAAGGATCTCACGGATTCCAGGGCTCCCAACCCTTAGGCGCCACCGCCTTGTCCGGCAGCAACCGGAAAAAGCGAATGCCCAGAACAAAAATCACCCCGGTGATGCCGACACCCCCCAAACCCAACATCATCTCCACCACGGAGGGGAAATAGCTGGCCTCCCGCCCATCGAAGAAGACGCTGGTCACCTCGTATCCCGGAAACATGTGCATGGGATAAGACTGCCCGGCAATCAACACATGGGCCACAAAGGCGAACTCGCCCGCAATCGAAGTCAACGAAGCAATCACCATGCCCCGAACCGTGTTGCCCGCCTGGCTGAACAACAACCCCAACGGCACCACCAACCCCAGGAAAATCACCCCCACCCAGTACAACCCGGCGTAAGGCCCCGCCAGAATCCAACCCTCCACATCGTAATGGGCCGGCGAATAGAACTTGGTGAACTTCTCCACCACAAACAGATATCCCACCAACAGGGTGAAGAAGATCACCATGTTGCGCAGACCGAACAGCAACTTCTGATCCAACTGCCGCCCGGAATACTGATAAACCGCCACCAGCAGCACCAGACAAAGCGCCGTGCCCGAGGAGAGCGATACCGCGATGAAGGTGGGACCGGTGATGGCGGAGTGGAAAACCTCCCGGGCGTGAATCACCCCGAAGATCGAACCGGTACCGGTGGTGAGAATCAACCGCCAGGCAAAGGCCGCCGAACCCGCCAGCTTCACGAAGCGGTCATGCTGCATCATGGCCCACAGATAGAGGAAACAGAGCACCACGAAGCCGGAATAGAGGAAGACGTTCATGGTGAACATGGAGCGGAAGTTCATGTGGATCATGGTCAGCAACATGCGGTCGGGCCGCCCCAGATCCAACACCAGCACCGCCAGCCCCCCCACCAGCAGAGCGATGGAGAGAAACGCCGAAAAACGCCGGAACTGCTTATACTGATAAGCCCCGAAGACCGTGGCCATGGAGGCCAGATTGAGCGCCCCGGAAGCCATGACCAGCAGGGCGATGGCGAAGACGTGCGGCGCACCCCACACCACCTGGTTGGTCATGTTGGTAACCCCGTGGCCGTGATGCTCCACGTAGAGAAAGGCAAAGGCCCCGCAGAGGATCAGGAAGGCCAATCCCCCCAGAAGTCCCCAATAGTTGCGGCTGTTGCCCTGAATGGTGACATACTCGCTGATCATGGTCTCCCCCTACAGTCCCTTGTAGTGGACATGGGGCTTGAGCCCCAGATCGGCACGGATGGTTTCGGTAACCAAGGTTTTGACCTTCTGGGCGATTTCCGACTTCGGATCGTTGAGATCCCCGAAAAGCATGCCCCCCTTGCCCTCTTTCCGACAGGCCTCGACACAGGCGGGATCCCGCCCCTGATCGACACGATGCACGCAGAAGGTACACTTCTCCACCACCCCCTTGGCCCGGATGGGCACGGCGGGATTGCCCTCCTTCGGCAGCTTGGTGTCGTGATAGACCAGACTGCGCGCCTTGTAAGGACAGGCGATCATGCAGTAGCGGCAGCCGATGCAACGGTGCATGTCCACCAGCACAATGCCATCCTTGCGCACGAAGGAGGCCTGGGTGGGACAGACATGCACGCAGGGCGGATTTTCGCAATGGTTGCACAACACCGGCAGGGAACGCGGCGGACGGTGCTGGCTCAGGTCGCGGATTTCGATCTTGCGGATCCAGTGGATGTCGCGGCTGGGCTCGCCGAAGAGGGGAACGTTGTTCTCCTTGCGGCAGGCGGTGGTGCAGGCGGTGCAGTCGTCGCTGCACTTTTCCACGTCGATGAGCATGGCCCAGCGGCGATTGCCCGAGGCTTCGGTGCGTTCGGGCGCGGCGATCAGATGGAAACCCGGCGCCAGGACCACCCCCGCGGCGGTGGCGCTGCCCAGGCCCAACAGGGTTCGGCGATCCATGTTCATGGCCATATCCTGGTTCATTCGGGGTAGTTGTGGCACTCGAAGCAGTCGGGAGCGACGCCCACATAGGTGTGGCAGCGGTCGCAGAACTGGGTGCGGCTCTGATGACAGGCCGGGCAACCCTGCAAACTCTCCTTGGGCTGCCGAACTCCCTGCCGCACCGTCTCTTCGCGGAGCGATTTGAGATACTGCATGTGGTTGCGCCGCATCCAGTCGGTGGGCCGGATGCAGGCCTCGCCCTTGGGTTTCTGCAGATTGACCGGACCGCCGGCGGCGACCGGAGCCACCCCGGACAGAAGTACCGCCAGGGCTGCCAGGAAGAAAACGAACGAACGAATCCCTGCCACCGTCATTCCCTCCTTGTCGTTCCCGTCAACCCACCCGGCGGAAGGACTTCGCCACCGGGTCGGCAAACGGGAATCTCGTGTCAAGACGCCACCTGCGACACCGCATCCCCGGGGCCGAAACCCCGGGGGCGCGTTCCGCTTACAGCCAGGAGTGGGTCTTGTGCTGTTCGACCAGTTCGACGAAGCCGTTGTAATCGGTGACCTTGACCCCCTCGATGAGGTTGTCGAGACCACGCGCCTTGAGATCGGCGGAGAGGGCGTAGACGCTCACCTTGCCCAAAGCCTCTTCCACCAGCGCGGAGCGGGCGGTGTCGGCGACAGCGGCATAGACGCCGTCTTCCATGAGGAGAACGCAATCCCCCTCGGAGACGAAGCGCAGGCAGCTCTCCAGGGTGCCGTTCAGAAAGGGCGATTTGTTGACCGTGTGCAGCATGGAAACCTCCCCTCGTCAGAAGACCAGGATATTGTGTTGTTCGGCCATCATGGCGGCGATTTCGGCGGCATCGACCACCTGGGGCTTGATGGGCTCCTCGGTGTCTTCGTCCTCGCCGATGACCAGAAGGTCATCCTCGCTCATGCCGCGCTCTTCCATGCTCTGGCGATCCACATAGATCTTCGAGATCTCGTAGTCCACCATGGCGCCGTAAGTGGCGGCAAAGCCCTTGATGCCCAACTCCTTGGTGTTCTGCCCCTCCTTGAGGGCAAAGACGCCGTCGTCCATGAAGACCACGGAGATGTCGGCGTCGTAGGCGGCCATGATGAGTTTGACCTCCAGGCCTTCGTAAACATAGATCGATCCGTGAGGAGCCTTGCGGACCGTGAACATGATCTTCTTGACTTCACCACCAGACATGGCTGCCTCCTTCAGTCGCCAAAGGCCACGAGACGATCCGCCTCGATCGCCATCATGGTGAGTTGACCCAGTCCCGAAATGCGCACGTTGGGCACCAGCACGTCGTCAACGATGCCGCGACGCTTGGCGGCGGCGATGCAGACCACGATATCGATACCCTTGGCCCCCAACTCGGACCAGCGCTTGGCGATGTGACGGTCGTCCTGGGGAGGCTCCATCAGCTTGGTGACGTTGTAAACGCCATCGTGGTAAAAGAAGATGCCCCGGATCTCATGCCCCCGGGCCAGGGCCGCCTGGATGAAGTTGTACGCCGAATCCGAGGCTTCGTGATTGTAGGGTCCTTCGTAGATCAACACGGCAAGTTTCATGCTCTTTTCGCTCCTTCCGTCCAGCGTGGCAAGCCTTGGGGGACGCACTCTTCGGGGTGTCCGGCACCGGCATATTACCATGTGGTAATATTCTGAATATCGACGCAGTATAAGGACTCTCCCGACAATGTCAAGTCGGGGGCATGGAAGATTTCAGCAGGCCGACCAGAGGGGGATTTATCGGAATCTCACGATATCACCTGGCCGCCTCCTTCGGGCCGGACAATAGTGTATCAGCCTGATGCTACGCCGAAGTGCTATCAAGCCGGAAACTCAGCGGTCCCATGACCGGTTCCACTCCAAACGCTGTTGCCGCTGCCAATCCACGGCATCGTCGATGGGCCAGTCGAGGGTTCCGGCAAACATCATCAAACGTTGGGAATCATCCGGAGGAGAGGCGGCGGTCTCCTCGGGTTCGGTCCACGACACGATGACGCGGGCCTTGCGCCCGAACGCCTCATGAAAGGCCTCCGGCAGCTTGCCGTCGGCGGGAAGGTCAACGCCGGACCACCTATACCGAAAAGATGCTCACCGGGGAGAGCATCCACAAAAGCGCGATAGCATGCGGCATCCATCGCAACCCTGCCTTCCGTTGGCGGCATCGCCTCCCAAAAACCTCTTCCACTGCCGGACCAACCATCTCAATGACATTACCGAGGCGGATGAAACGCGCTTTCTCCGCTCGGAAAATGGCTCCCGACACCTACAACGCCCGGCCTGCAAACGGGAGGGGCCGTCCAGTCAGCGAGGACGCGGCAAGGAATCCGATTAACGTCCCAAGTACCCGAGACCTTCCAGCGCGACCGCCGATTTTCGTCATGCTCATCTTCGAGGCACGCCCGTTCAAAACCATCTTCAAATCCCGATTGTCTCCCGACGACATTCTTTGCCGTGACGGCTTGGCAGTCTACGGCGCGTGGTGCAACAGGCTTCACATGCTGTAATTCAGGCGGCTGGGCGGGTACGGAAAAATGGGAAATATTCACTGCAATTCGTTGGTTTATGCTAAACTATTGCAGTGCAGCAGGGGACAACGCACGGGAGTGATGGAGATGAACATCGACCATAGTCGGGAGAAACTGTTTCACGCCATGGCGTTCTTTATCAACGCCACGCGGAACTGCGGAAAGATCAAGCTGTTCAAGTTGCTCTACTTTCTGGATTTCACCCACTATCAGGAGACAGGCCGCTCCGTCACGGGCATGAACTATCACGCATGGAAAATGGGGCCGGTGCCGGTTGCCCTGTTCGAGGGGATCGACGCGCCGAAAGGGCCTTTCCTTGAAGGCCGGTTCGAGATTGTCCCTTCACCAAGTGGTTCCTTCTCCCCCACCCAAATCAAACCAACCTTTCCGGTGGATTTGGACCTCTTCAGCACCCGAGAACTCCGCGCCATGGAGTTTTTCGCCAACAAATATCGGGCGGCGACGGCCCAGGAGATGATCGAAGATACCCACCTGGAGAACCGGCCCTGGCATACCGTCTGGGAAAAGCAGGGGGCCAAGCAGGAGCTCATTCCTTACGCCCTGGCCTTGCGGGCAGCGGAGCGGGAGGAGATGGAAGAGTTGATTCAAGAGAGGGAATCTTTCCTTCTTGAGTTGGGGCTGGCCGCTTCATGAGGATTGGTACGGTCTGTTTCCATACCGCCTTTCCGTTCAATGACACTGATCAGCCCGGACAGAAGCTTTTTGTAGTCCTGAACAATGGCGCCGTCGGGTATTATCTGGTGGCGAAGACCACCTCCAAGGGACACCGCTTTATCAATACCTACGGTTGCGCACCTGACGGGGCGCGGTTCCCAGCCTATTTTCTACCCTCAGCAACCAACACCTTCCGCATGAATACCTGGATCGAGCTGAACGAATTTTTCGAGTTCTCACAGAGTTACGTGGTAAATGGGGGGCTGAAGGGCACAATTCTGCCGAAGTTCGTCCTGCCGGGTCTCTTCATCTGCCCCCTGATCGCGTGCGCCATGGAAAGTCCGGACTTGGCGCGAAAGTTCAAGCCCCTCCTGCAACAGAGTCTCTCGGTTCTCCAGTGTCCAGAGTGAGGTGGTGGCCTGGGTGCGGGTGGTGCAGTATCCTTTGAGAAACAATATGTTCTCTTCCGATTTCGTCAACAAGGTGATATGCTTATTATGAAATGCTTGAAGAATCTCCTGAAATATGTATCATAATTGAGGTGTTTGCTCCCGTGCAGCGAGGTAAATCCGATGGAACTATGTACGATTGGATATGAAGGCGCAGAACTGAACGACTTCCTGAACACCTTGGAGACCAAGGGAGTGGAATGCCTCATCGACATCCGGGAAGTGCCGCTTTCCCGCCGAAAGGGGTTCTCCAAAAAGGTTCTTGCCGCCGTCCTTTCGGACAGGAATATTCAGTACATTCATCTGCCCGCCCTGGGTGACCCCAAAGAGGGGCGGGAGGCCGCCCGGCAGGGGCGCATGGATACCTTTCGCCAGATCTTCTCCGGCCACATGACAACACCAAGCGCCATAAAAGGGCTGGAAGAGGTTTCCGCTCTGGCCATGAACGCCAAAAGCTGCCTGCTGTGTTACGAGCGTGACCCTGAAATGTGTCATCGTTCCATCGTCGCCCGTTCGCTTCATGCTCAACATGGCTTTATCATCCGCAACCTTGGCGTGAATGTCCGCAAAACCAGGTGAGTCCTTGGAAACGGAAGGCGTCGAAAGAGTTCTAATGCTGGTCAAGGCCATGCCTCATGTCGGGCGAGAGCGTGGCGAACTGGTCTGTTGCGCCGGAGTGACCGAGCAAAGAGAATGGCGAAGACAGTATCCGGTCCGCTTTCGCTTTTTGACTGACGAGAGCATGTTTCAGCGGTGGCATTGGGTGGAGTACCATTGGCGCCTGCCAAAAGGGGACCGCAGACCGGAAAGCCGCCGGGTGGACGAAGGCAGTATCGTCAAAGGCCACGAAATGAAAAGCGCACATCGGGGTTCCTTTCTGGCTCGACTGATCCTTCCCGGCGTGAAATCCGCCGAAGAGCGAGGACAAACCCTTACCCTGGTGCGGCCCAAAACGGATAATATCCGTTTCTCCTGGAAAAAAGACAGTTCAGGAGATCGAAATGGAAATCCGGCAATACGACAATGCCGTTCGGCATAGAGATCTTTTTGATGAGCGTGAGCTCAAGCCACTGGAACCAACCCCCTACGCTTTTTCCTTTGAATACAGAACAGAAGACGGAGAAAACCACACCAGTCAATGCCTGGATTGGGAGACATCAGCCATGTTTTACCGCTGGAGGAAACAGTATGGCGAGGAACGGACACTGGCGGACATGAAGGAAAAGTTTGAATCGGAATACCCGCAAAAAGGGATGGTCTTTGCCATGGGAACCCATTCCCTGTATCCCAAAAGCTGGCTGTTGATCGGGGTGATCCGTCTGGATGTCGCTCAACCAAGCCTGTTCTGAATGGTCTG
>JADGAQ010000203.1 GCA_015231925.1 Magnetococcales bacterium | reverse complement strand
CCCCGCGGTCCGCAGTGGGACGTCCGGATGGTGCGGGTGGTGAGTGGGTGCGCTTCCTTTCGATGCTGCGGACCGCTTACGGACACGTCAACGGATAAAACCTCGGGGCTCCGCCCCGAACCCCGCCGGGGGGGATAATCCCCCCCGGACCCCCGTATGCCTGAACAGATACCCCCCTCAGGAAAAATCCTCCGCCCAGGCGTTCACCGTTATCGAAGGCGAGCCTCCCCCGCCCGAGGTCGACACCCCCAGAGCCACCATCTTATCCCGCGCCTCGGTGGTGAAATCGATCGACGAGGCGTTCTTCAACTCCACCTCCCCCCCACAGGCAATGGCCCCCTGCAGATCGGCGCTGTTGTCCAACGTCACCTTGGTGTTGGCCCCCGGCGCCAGAATCACCCCATGCACCGTCGAGGCGTTGTCCATCTTGTACTCCCCGCCATCATACACAAAGGTCTGCAGATCCTTCGCCGCACCATCCGTATTGACATCCACGGCGTTGCTCGCTTCGAAAGTGTTTCCGATATAGAGCTTCACCTCCCCGGCAGGCGACACCACCAGTTGCGAGGCGTTCTCCAGCTTCAGCTCCTTGATGTAATAGGTGCCCGGCTGCAAGGTCAACGTGCCCGCGTTGCCCACCGTCACCTTGTCCGCCCGAAAAGCGGAACCACCCGGTTGCAAGGTCATACCCTTGTTGTTGTTCACACTCAAATTGGTATACTGCCCGTTGCCCACCACCAGATTCCCCACATTGCTCGTCTTGCTGCCGGAAGAGCCGTTGGAAGTCTGAAAGGTCGGCAGGTTGGGAATGGTGTAACTCGTCACCTTGCCCTGACTGCCATCCTCGTTGACCACGTTGCACGGCCCGCTGCCGCAGGCGGCGATCTTCACCCCCTCCACCTTGGCGGCGTTGCCGACGGTCAAGTCACTGCCCGCGATGACCGGCGGCGCGGACCCGCCGCCGCCCGCGCTGCAACTCGCCTTGGCCACCACGCCACGCGCGGCGGTGCCCTGCCCCGGAAGCGCCGACACCCGCCACTGCCCCGCGCTGCCGTCGGCATAACACGCCGCCCCGCCGGGACACAGCGTCACCACCATCGGCGAAAGGCCCGACACCCCCCAGTTGAGGGTCAAGGGCAGCGTGGTCAACGAGGAGACCGTGCTGCCCCCCGGAATCAGCGTAGCGTCGCAGTTATTGCTTTCCAATAAGCGCAGGGCCAGATGCACCGCACCATCGCCGTGAAAAAAGGCTTCGGTGCCGCGAATCCCCTCCACCGTCACCGCCCCTCCCCCCTGGGACTGGCGCGACAGAGTCACCGCCAGGCCGCCCACCACCACGATCAGCAGCGCCACCAGCAGAACCAGGGAGCCCCGCTCCCCGGAGCGCTTATCGGTCCGATCAGTTGTTGCGCACATGGACGGCACTCCTCAAGGGCACTTCAAGTTCCACCTGGCCTGTGCGACCGGTATCCGTTCGACTCATGATCAACGCGATGCCCACCACCTGATCGGCCAACAGGGTGAATTCCAGGGAGTTGACCTGTACGCCCGGAGCCAGCAACTGCCCGTTCAGGTAGATGGCGTCCGCCGGCGCTCCCGTTTGATCGATGCGCATCACCTGCCCCTGATCGTTGGTGAACTGCAGCGAGCCGGTTCCCGAGGGTTGACTGACGGTACTCCAGCGACCACGGCGGATTTCGCGCACCATGCGTTCCATGGCCAGCCCGCCCTGGCTGGTCATGGGAATCAGTTCCTGACCCAGGGTCCAGGCGCGCATCACGTTGGTGATCAGATGGGTGCTGCCGCCGAGCAGCAGACCCAGGATCACCATGGTGATCACCATTTCGATGAGGGTGAAACCGTGCCGGGTTCTCATGCCCGCCTCCGAGGAAAGGCGCTGTTGCCTTTCAATATGTTGCCTTTAAAGTATCAAAAAAAGGAAATGTTCTGTCCTTTGACTTTGTCTGTTAAATTTTTTGATTTTATAAAATATTTTTTTAAAATTAACAAAAAATTATACAAAACGACAACGTCAACGGACAGAACATTTCCTTTTTTTGATACTTTAAAGACAAATATTGAACGTCAAAAGATCAGAACTTCACCATCACGGTCTGCACCTGGGCCACCACCCTGTCCCGCTGATCCCGAATCCGCACCGATACACACTTGTAATTGCCACTGACATACGCCCCGCCGTTGCAGGTCAGCGTCTGCCCCGCAATACTGGCCCCCTCCACCACCACATCCCGGTTGTAAACCGGACCGTTGCCCAACGCGATACCCGCCTCGTCGGGAAAAGCCGCCTCCGTGACCCCGTCGAAACCCGCGCCGACCCGATAGGCCCCAATCATCTGCTCCAGCCGCTCCTGTGCCAGAAACAGCCCCTGGGTGGCCTGCTGCGAGGTCTGTACCGAACCCAGCACATTCTGCAGCAGCGGCATGAGCCCCACCATCAGCACACCCACAACCGAGACGAAGAGAATCAGTTCGATGAGGGAAAAACCCCTGGCTCTCATGGCAGATACACCCCTCCGGTGGTACCGTAGACGGTGATGACGGAGCTACCCTCCCCTCCGATGACGCTGATGCTGGCATCGTTGTTTCCCGGACTGCCCAAACCGTCGAAAACCAGACTGAAGGCGGCCACGGTGGCCCCGTCGAGGGCCGAGGTGAATACCACCTGTTGACCCGGATCGAGAATTTCGTAGGAGGCGGGCAGATTGTTGACCCGACGGATGGTGAAGGAACCCTGACGATTCATGGCCATGGCGCGGGTTTTGAGGATGTCCATGGCCAACTGCTGCCGCGCCGCGCCCAACTCCAGGGTGGCCTGGGGCCAGCGGTTCAGCGCCGTCACCGCCAGCACGCCGATGATGGCGATGGTCAGGGAGAGTTCAACCAGGGTGAAGCCCTTCTGGCGGTCCATATCGGCCTCATGTTCCGGTCAGGGTGAAGGTGGCCTGCCCCCCCCGCGGACTGGTGACCACACAATCGGTGCGGGTCTGCCCCGGCGACACCTCGTTGGCCGTGATGCCGAAATCCGGGGGCAGACCGGTTTCCAGCAGATTCACGCCGTCCGCACAGTTACTGACTTGGACACAATCGGCGTGGTTCGGGTTCAATGAACAAACGGCATAGTTGCGGGAATTGGCCCCGGAGATGGCCCCCGCCACTCCGGAAGCGGAAGCGGCATCGGCCTGGGTGGCTAGATTGGTGAAAAAAGGCAGAGCCACCGCCGCCAGAATGCCCAGCAGCACGATGACGACGACGACTTCCAGCAGGGTGAACCCCTCCTCCATCCCCCTCGCCCGCATGGCCGATCCTCCCGCAGCGAACGAAAAAAAGGGGCGAGAAGCTCGCCTCCCGCCCCTTTTCTCTGAATCAAACCGAACCGATAGCTCCCGATCAGGTGGCCGTGGTGCCGGTAAGGGTGAAGGTGGCGGTTTTGCCATTGGCAGTCAGGGTGCAGGCCGTTGCTCCCGATGCAGTCACACCATTGGCGATCGCTGCCGCAGTAATAACATAACCACTCGGCAATCCACCCTGCAACAGGGAGGCACCACTTGTACAGTTGTTCACCGTAACGCAACCGGAAGCCGCTGCAGTGTTGATGGCGCACACTGCGATATTGGTGGTGTTCGCGGAACTGATGGACCCGGCCACGCCATCCACAGCCGCCTGTTTGGCCGAAGAAGAAAGATCGGTGAACTTCGGCAACGCCACCGCGGCCAGAATGCCGAGGATGACGATGACCATCACCAGTTCGATGAGAGTGAAACCCGCCTGTCCCTTCAGGGACTCGGCATCCTGCTGCCATACGTTTTTCATGGGGAGACTCCTTTTTGTCCGTTTCCGATGGGCCGCAGCCCGTGGAGAAAGCCGATGAGCGGCGAAGGCCGGTCGCAACCGGCAAGGTTTCGCACACCATCCGCGACTACCGTCCACTTTATCACGATTCACCTCGAATGGGTGGCCTTTTTTTTATAACAAAGTGTACACCTGTTGCAAGACCGCGAGGCAATAGCTTAAATCAATCTAAAGAAACGATAAATCAAAAGTCAAAGGATAGAACATTTTCTTTTTTTGATACTTAAAAGATAAATATTGAAAGGCAAAAAAATTAAATCACCTCCTGGCCAACTGCCAGAGGATGAAGAGCGCCCCGCTCATGGCCGTCAAGGCGATGGCGCGGGGATGATTCACCAGGAGCAGCCCCAGACGCAGGCGCAAACGCGACAACGCCGCCCGCAGTCCAACCCCCTGCCAGGGGCGGTTGGCCCAGCGTTCGAAGCCCTTGAGCAGACTGGGACGCCACAGCACCACCACACCCAGCAGCAGACAGGCCAAGGCGTTGAGCAGCAGAAAGGCCAGCGCGGCTTCCAGCAATACCTCCCGGAACTGCGCCTCCGGACTCATCGCCGCAACGGGCGTATCCACCTGCAGGCGAAACGGCTCCCAGAGATGGGTGGTGATAAAGACGGCTGCGGAGAGAACGATCAGACCCGACAGGCGGTGATGGCGGTAGAAGAAGCGTTCCGGCCGCAGGCGTCCGCGCCAGGCCCGCCAGGCCTCCCGCCAGGGCTGGGAGAGGATGGTGCGCACCTCGGGATCGATGAACAGCCAGCCCCCCGCCAGAAAGGCGGCCACCGCTCCTCCCCAGGCCAGCAGGAGGAGCAGTGTTTCCATGCCGATGGATTCCACTCAGTGACCGACGGGCGGGGGTTGGGGATTGCCGCCGGCGCTTTCCGACTCGGAGAGGGCGGCGATCTCCTTGGAAACCAGGATCTCCACCCGGGAGTTCTTGCCCTGTCCGCCTTTGGTGGCGCCTTCCGCCAGGGGTTCCGAGGATCCGCTGCTCTGCACCTTGATGCGCCGTGAACCGAAGTTGGCGTTCTGGGAGAAGAATTCCGCCACCGCCGCCGCTTCCGCCGCGCCCAGGGCCCAGGCGTTGGGGTACGGTCCCGTGGGATCCACGGAACGCTCGTCCACATGGCCCTTGATGACGATCTCGTTGGGTACGCTTTGCAGCAGGTTGATGACCTGCAACAGGATCATGCCCATGTGGTCCTGGATTTTCAGGGGGGCTTCCGGCTTGTCGCCGAAGAGAGCGCCTTCGGGAAAACGCACCACGAAGCCATCCTCCCGTTTGATCATCTCCACCTGGCCGCCATCGACCTCCCGTTCCAGGATGAGCTGCACCTTTTCGATCAGGCGCACGAAGATCACCTCCTGGGTGAATTCGGTGCCCACCACGTTCATGCCGCTCATGATGGGCATGATCTGTTTGGTGCGCTGCACGCCGAAGGCCTCCCGCAGGGTTCCCGCCACCTCCTCGAACTTGACCTTGTTCGGGGTCATGGTGGCCAGCACGATGATGAAGAAGCACATCAGCAGCGTCACCATATCGGCCCAGGAGACCATCCAGAGCGGCGTGCCTTTTTTGCAGGGGGGACATTTTTTTGGCGGGGCTGCCATGACGGGCTCCTGTCAATCCATGATCGATAAAGGTCAGACGGTTTCCCGTTCCTTGGGCGACAGGGCGGAGAGCAGCATGGTCTCCAGCACCCGAGGGTTGACACCCTTCTGAATGCCTTTGATGCCGTCGATGATGAGCATGCGGATGATCTGCTCCTCCTTGCTGTAGTGGTGCAGCTTGATGCCGATGGGGATGGTGATCATGTTGGCCACGATGGCGCCGTAGCAGGTGGCCAGCAGCGCCACGGCCATGGCGTGACCCACCGCGCCCATGTCGCCGCCGATGTTGGCCAACATTTCCACCATGCCGATGAGGGTTCCGACCATTCCCATGGCCGGAGCCGCCTCGCCCATGGAGTCGAACATGATGACACCCACATGGTGGCGTTCCTCCATGTAGGCCATATCCTTGTAAAGCACCGTCTCCAGGGTGTCGGGATCCATGCCGTCCACGCAGTGGTTGATGGCCGTCTGCAGGAACAGATTGGAGGTCTTCACCTTTTCCAGGGCCAGCATGCCGTCCTTGCGGGCGATGTTGGCCATGTCGGTGATCTGGGCGATGATGTCCTGAGGCCTTTCGTGATGCGCCTTGAATACCTTGCCGATGATGCCCGCCGTGTTGGCCAGGTCTTTCATGTTGAATTTCAGGAAGGTGGCTCCAAGCAAACCGCCGAACACCACGATGAAGGCGTGAGAACTCCAGAAGAGGGCGATGTTGCCTCCCATGAGGAATCCCACGACCGAAAACGCGATGCCTAGTCCGATCAGTGAAGCGATATCCATGCGTTTCTCCCCTGTCCGCCTTCTCTGCAAGGGTGGCGGTGCTGACGGTGTTCCATTTCCGAAGACAGTCGAAGCAAGAAACAAGCCATTTATCAGACAGAGATTTCGCCTTGGGAGGAAGAGTCGGTTTGAGCCCGGAAGCCCCTTTGACTATACTATGCATAAGACATGCTGAAGAGGGTCCAACCGGCGAATCATTAAGAGGAGAACGCACCATGAGCCCGTCCCCGAGAGAGACCCGTCATTCGTCACAGGGAGGTGCTTCCCGTGGCAAGGGTCCGCAAGGCCCCCAGCCCCAGATTCGCTATCAACCTCCCGAGGTGGAGCCCCACACCCCTCCCCCCTCGGCCAGCGACGCCCCGGTGCGACCCTTGCGCGGACCTCTGAAACCGGGCAGGGATTACGACAAGGTCAGTCTTTCCACCTGGATCAACGGCATCACCTGGCTGCTGCTGATCCTGGTTCTCGGCCTGATCGAAAGCGCCAGTCCCCAGGTGGAAACCTTCTTCTCCCGCATCTTCAAAGTCTCGGTCCGCAAGGAATGGGACATGGGGTTCATCCAATATGCCATCGCCCTGGCGCTACTCGCCTTTGCGGTGCCCTTCGCCAGCGCGGTACACAACATCCTCAAAACAGGCAAAGTCAGCACCAGCGACGCCGTCAGCCTGGGCACCTCGCTGGTCTCCCTGATCGCCGCTTCCGTGCTGCTGTTCAGTTTTTGAGTTTCCGGGGAAGCCGGAGAAACAACGCTCCGGCTTCCCGTGCCGGTTACCCTCGATCCGGAAAGGGCGAGATGGTTTCCCCAAGAATCCGGGCAGAGTTTCGCGATAGGCTCGTGGAACCCTTTCAATCCCTCACCCAACGGGCTTTCCGAAGGAATTGCACATGACCATCAGCGAAGCCGACCTGTCC
>JADGAQ010000202.1 GCA_015231925.1 Magnetococcales bacterium | reverse complement strand
GGAGGGGGGCCGTCAGTACTGGGACCGCACCAACCGGAGGCCGTTGTTCGAGAAATTCCCGAATGGACGCCGATTGTACAGCCGTAAGAAGATTGGCGGCCCCATCCGCCCAAACCGCCACCGGCCACTCTCGGCGGATGGGTGCGCCCAGCGCGTTCATGGTGTTGGCCAGATCAACCCGGACGATCTGGCGGTCTTTTTCCTGGTCCTCCTGGGAGAGGTCATCGAATGGAACCAAATTGTGGTGCAGCCGGTTTTGGTCTTGGCGCTGAGGAGCATATTTCCAGTTGTTCAGCCAGCGATTGGCGCACCATCGGTGATGTTCGGCCCGACCTACCTCATCCACCTCTTGTTCGGTGAATCTCTGTTCATTCGGCGACAGGCCCGGAACCGAGCGACAGTGGAGATCGCGCAGTTTGATGGCTAGATGGTCGGCCACCAGCCGGTTGTCCTCCTTGAACACTTCCGGCAACTCTTCCCAGGGAACCACGGCGGGTCGGCTGCCCGACGGCTCCCCTCGTTCAAGACACTCCTGATAATAACGCTGATGGAGCAACCGCGCCACTTGGTCCACCTCTTCCAGCAACAGCATCTCATGGGAGAAAATCTCGTCCAGGAACCCAAAGGGACGGATCATGCCCCCGCCCTGGAGATTTTCCTGGTCGGTATCCAGCATTTCTCGGAGCAGACCGGGTTGTTCCAGTCGCACGCTGATGGGGGGGATAAACTGAAGCATCCGACGCAGAATCCGTTCCACCTGAATGGCGGCGCTGACTGAAGAAGCCGCGTTGCCAAGGCAGACGTAGATAGCGATAGGCGAATGGGCGACCACCATCTCCTCCAATAATCGCGTCATTCCGGATTCGCTTTGGACATCCAAACGATGGAACGTCACTTGGCCAACCAGTCCTGCTTGCGGATAGTGGTCGAAGAACTCAGTCTCGGCATCGGCTCTGCGATCCACGAATGTGATATCCGGTGGATGGCCATGACGAAAGTGGGCCAGCCGTAGAAAGAGCAATCCGATCTCCCGTCCCCATTCTCCCGCTCCCAGAATCAGGATATGGTTGCGGGAGGGATCGTTCAGGCTGCGAAAGCGGTCGGGAGGAGCGGCCTTGAAGAGTAGGCGGGCCGACGCCTTGGCCAGTGAGAAGAGCCGCAGCGATCGTTTTCCAGATGGCGACCGGATCCCGAGATCCCGTTCGAGAGAGCGGCGCAAGGCGTCATCGGCCAAGTGGGCGCTCAGGGATAATGCCCTGAGCGAAGGTCTTTTCTGGAGAAATTTATCCGCCTGCAGGGTAGCCTGGAAGCTCTCCTGGTCGTCATCGGCCACGGCGATCATGGCCTTGGCGTTGGCCAGTCCGGCGCTGATCCAGAGTTGTTCTCCATCCTGGCGAGGGGAAATCACCCCTACGCCGGGTTGTATCCAGGGCTGGAAAGGAGGCTGACTGACTAGAATTACAGGCGACTTACGACTTAGCTGATCGCGCAACACAGCCGCTCCCATTCGTCCCGTTCCCCACAAGACGATATGACCCCCTTGGCGCTGAATTCTCCACACCCGTAACGGATTTTGCAACCACCAATAACCAGAAATGCTGATGATCCCAAGACCGAGCAAGGTCAAGGTTTGGCGGGCAATATGTAGCAGCAGGGCGACGTCCTCGCCCACCGATACCTCCCAAGGCATCAAAACCAGACGCCATGCTTGGGTCATCATATCGAGACGATGCTGCGCCTCGTCGCCCCAGGGTGGGGGCGGCAGGAGTAGCCAGTAGCCGAGCATGGCCAGGAGCCAACCGGTCAGCAGCAGGATCAGACCAACCAAGGCCAGGGGAAGGATCGGGAAGCGGTTGGTCGATAGGGCGGTGTTTTTGGTGGGCATGGATCACTCCTTAGGAAAGCCAAGCTCTCCCGTGGCCGGGCCGAGATGGATGCAAGCGAGGCTTTGCAGAAAATTCCCCTCACCTGTATCTATCGCCCGGCCTCTTGCCGGGCCATCTGGAGGAAGTCCACGATGCCCTGTCTGCTGGCAAGCCGAGCTTCCGTAGCCGGGAGGGTGATCCCGATGGAAGATGGCATGTTACGGATAGCCATCCTCCGGCGGGATGGTCGAAGTGGTCGCCGATCCAGGAATCCGGGTTGGCGACCCGGTGATGGTCAGGAAGAGGCCGGCGGAATCGCTCCGTTCCTACCATCCCCTTGGTCCGTTCCAAAAACAGCTCCTCCGGGACCCCCGGGTTTGCAAGTTGAGTCCACGGTCGTCTAGCTCGACCCGAGAAGGGAATCACGTAAAACACAAACATTATTGCAAGATCTAACGGTGGTTGCCGATAATAGGGTTGGTGAGAAGCGGTCCCCGGCGGCCTTCGAACCTGCTCAGGCCTACCAGACGCCAGGGATCCTTTTTCTTCGTCCGGTGACCCGCACCGGCGCGGGATGACGGCTTGGACAAACCTTGTGCACGGAGGGACGATCCGTGAACCGGCCCTATCTGGCGAATGGGTTGTACTGGCAAGGCGGAAGCCCAGATTGTTGTTGCGATTGCCCGGATCGTTGTTGTTGCGATTGGCGGAGCGGACGTTGGCCGGGTTGTTGTTCCAGCTGCCGCCCCGATTGACCCGGTTGGAGCCTTTTGGGCCGTCATCCCAGATCCACCACTGCCGAAAAGAGTTGGCGACGCAAGGCCAGGGTATCAGCGTGGACCATGTGACCAATCATGCTGCCGATGGAGAGGGAAAGCAACCTTTCATGGATCTCGCCCTTCTGAAAGGCTCGCGTTCTGGCGGCAAGGTTATGCCGGAAACGAGCCATCCCCCGGTGCGGCAAGCGGATGGTGGCAGGGAACAACTGGAAGCCCAGAAAAGGAATGCCTTCACTGGTAGGCGTCAGGAGGGTGGCGGTTTCCTTTAGTTCCAGAGCTAGGTGATCGGCCAGGAATTGCCGGACGGTCTCATGCATCCCGTGCAGAAAGGATCGGCTCTCTCCAAAGCAGAGAAAATCGTCCATGTAGCGGAGGTAGCTCGGTATCCCCATCCGCTCCTTGAGGAAGTGGTCCAGTTCGCCCAGGTAGAGGTTGGCGAAGTGCTGGCTGGTCAGATTGCCGATAGGGATGCCCTTGCCGGTGGCATGGCCGGGCACGGGGTGGGCGATGATGCGGGCCAGCAAGTCGAGTACCAGAGGGTCTTTGATGATGCGGGCCAGCAGGGTGTTGAGAATAGCGTGGTCCACGCTCTGGAAATATTTCCGGACGTCGCACTTGAGAAAAAAGGGGTGACGTCTAGCAAAGGTCTGTGCCCGCTGCACGGCGGCGTGGGCGCCCTTGCCCAATCGACAGGCGTAGGTGTCGAAGATCAGCCGACGCTCGAAAAGAGGTTCCAGGATCTGGATGATGGCGTGATGCACCACCCGGTCGCGAAAGTCGGCGGCAGCGATCTCCCGGCGTTTGGGATCGGTCACGGTAAAGACGTGGTAGGGTCTAGGCTGGTATCGGCCGGAGATCAGTTCGTGTTGGAGGAGCAGGAGTTCCGGTTCCAGGTTGAAGTAGAAATCGGCAATGCGCACTTTGTCCTTTTTCCCTCTCCATGCCTTGTGGGCGGCTTGCCAGAGGTTGGCAAAGGAGACGATGGCGTCGAAAAGATGGCCAGTTCGGCGACCGGCGCGGCCAGGGGAAATGAGAGGCGATGCGTTGATGATGGCGGTTTCAGCCACGGGAGAGTTCCCGGTCTAAATCCTGGGAATCCATCTGGAAGGAGTCGATATCCATTCTGCTCAGGGCAAGCAAAAAATCGATCCGGTCCAGCCCAGCAAAGCGGGCGGTGATTTTTTGGGAGATGCGGCCCTGGCTGCACCAAGTGGCCGCCGCAGTCAGGCCTATTCCCCGAATCAGATCGTCTAGAGTGCGCCACAAAGCAGAGGAGACCGTTTCCAGAAGGTCGATCGTGAGTGTTGTCATCTTATGGCTCTCCAGTCTTATGATGAGCTTGTTGCTTCATCCATCCCCCCAGCATGCGTCCGGTTTCGTTCACGCCTCGAATGGCGAACTCAAAGGCGTCGTGGGAGAGAAACTGCTCCTGGTGACAAAGACGCAGGAGTACTCGGATTTTTTCCAGGCGCAGGTTGGCTCGTTTAAGGATCTCCAGTTTGTCTCTACTATAGCGAGCTTCCACCAGATCTTCTACTACATCAAGAGCGAGGGTGTCGATGCGGTTGGCGAAGGTGAAGCGGACTCGACGGGGGAATTTCTCGGTGGCGGGGAGCAGCCACTTGAGGAATTCCATCCACTTGACAAAAACCGGCAGGTCTTCATATGGATTCATTATTAGGGCTTTCAAAAGGCGGCATAATTTTCTCCTCTTCTGCGGAAAGTTCCGTGCCAACCTTCTTACTCAGGATGGCAAGGATCTCCTGGCCGTATTTTTTCAGTCGACCCTGGCCGAAGCCGTCCACCTTGGCCAGAGCGGTCATACTAGTGGGGCGGGTGTGGGCAATGTCGGCCAACTGTTTGTTGGTACAAACGAAGTAGGTGGGGACACCCTCTTCTCTGGCCTTGTGAGAGCGCCACTCCCGCAGGGTGTTGAACAGGGGAATATCCGTTTCCTGCAACACCTTGCGCCAATTTTCATCCCGTTCATTCGCATGATTCTTTCCGGTTAGCACGGGATGTTCGTTGCCGCCGATATGGTTATAGACGATGATCAAGGTCAGATAGGGCATACCCTGATAAGCAAAGGCGTGGTCCTGGATAGATTGCACCTCCTTGTCCGCCAGGAACTGGCGCACTTCGACATCATCGAAGGATCCGGATAATTTATTGAATTTTAACGTAAAAATTTTGACATTCACCGGAATTGACCACCTCAAAAAAATTTCGCGACCAAGGCTTCGCCCTTGGAACCCACCAGGGGAGCCCCCCTGGACCCCCTCCCAGTCGGCTTGCCGCTCCGCTCCACCGGATTGGCTGGCTCGCTGAACATCGCTCGCTGGCCAACCCGGTTCCGCTCCTCGTCAAGCCTCTTACAGCCAGGAAAAGGCGGTAAAAGGGTAAAAGGATTAAAGCGTCAAGGGTCAGTCCTGGCAAGGCGGAAGCCCAGAGCGTCGTAGCGATCGCCCGGACCGTTGTCGAAGCGAAAGGCGGAGCGGACGTTGGCCGGGTTGCGGCCCCAGCCACCGCCCCGATTGACCCGGTAGGAGCCAATATCCTCCGCCTTGGCACAATTCTTCTCCGATCCGTCGTATTCCTTGGCATAGGCCGAGCATGTCCATTCCCACACATTTCCCAGCGTGTCGTGCAAACCAAAGCCATTCGGCTTGAAACTCCCAACAGGGGCCGTGGTGATGTGCCCATCACTGCACTCGAACCAGGAACCGGCGGCTTTGCCCTGCTTGGCTTTCAGGTCCAGATCCAGAACATTGGCATATTGGCATGCTTCTTTCTCTCCATCCCCCCAATACCTCGAAAAGTCCGCGCCACCCCGCGCCGCATATTCCCACTCCGCTTCACTCGGCAAACGGTATCGGTGCTGGCCAAACCAGCTCATATACTTCGCAAAATCCATTGCCTCAAACCAACTCACCATCTCAACGGGCTTTTTGTCACTCTTAAATGAGGAGGGATTCCCGTGCATCACCTGTTCCCACTCCCATTGCGTCACCTCATATTTGCCTAAACTAAACCCTTTCACGCAAACCTCGTGCTGCTTTTCATCATCACCACGATCCAACTCGGTTTCCGGACTGCCCATCTGATAACAACCCTTGGGAATTGATGCAAATGCCATCTCCTTCTCCACCTCCTGTACCCCAAGGTAGGTTTTCACCCCCCAGAACACCCCATATCCCACCGGAAGGGATAAAATCAGCAAAAAACCCGCGAAGCTCTGCTTCCGACGTCGCCACTTATGCGCCGAAACCGACGCCTTCACATAATCAACAATCCCAGGCTCCAGTTCGCCATTGGACCAACGCTTCAGCAGGCCACGACCTTCCTGCAATGGTAATCCAGACGGCAACAATAGGCTCTTCCGGTCTTTCTTATCCGCCAAACGCCATCGCTCCGCCGATTGTTCCAACCGTCCACGTAACTGCAAATCACGATAATCCTGCTCTATTTGTTGCGCTGCCCTCGGCCAATGGTTCAACAACGCTTCATGCACCACACGAACCTGCGCACCCGCGCCATCCCCATCCGCTACCAACAAACGCGCTTTCGGCGATAAAAACGCATCCACCACCCTCCGCAAAGCGGTCCCATCCTCAAACTGAACCAACGAAACTGTCCGCGCCGTCGCTTTCCCTCCCTCCATATGTCCAACCGTCACCAATTGGCGCATCACACCAGCAAAGGAGCCTTGATCCTCCTTTCTCAGTTCCCCAAACACCTCTTCCGCTTTCCGGCCCAGCGATCCTTCCAATCTTCCCATCTCTTCATAGGCCGCATGGGTCAACAACCCTTTCTCCGTCCGGTGATTCCATAACTCTTCCAGGGTGAACGATGCCAATGGCAATGACGCTCCATCACGGGAAGCCGCCTCTTGCAGCAAATCGTCCAACCCAATCCCGGATTTTGCATCCTTCTCGTACCGCAATCCCGCTTCCCGCGCTGGTTGCCGAATGATCTGGCCAATGGCGGATGGCGCAGGCGGGTAGAGCAGATAGCGGCCCTTTTCCTCGCTTAATTGACCCAATTCCGGCAACGTGGCCAACCGATCAAAAAAGTCGCTCCGCATGGTGGCGATCACCCATACCAGCCCGCTTTCCGCCAAGGCTTTCAACACCTTCACGAAATCTTCACGCTCCGGCTGATCCAGCTTTACCTGGGTAAACAACTCTTCCAGTTGATCCACAATCAATAAAAGACGGGCCTGGGCGTCGTTACTCTTGATCAGCTTCGCTTCCTCGCCAGCACGGGCAAGACCTTGGCGAATAGGCAAAACAACCTGCTCTGGCGCAGCCCGCAATAGTTTGGTCAACGTCTCCTGATCGTATTGGAGCAAGGTCAATTCCGGCAGCGCATTCGAAGACAAAAAACCCTTGGCCAGCACCGCATTCAGATCCTCGTCATCCGTGGGCCGTACAATGGCGTGCCTCACCAATCCAACCTTTTCCATCATCCCGGGAATCTTCAAGTCCGCCAGCAAGCCCGCTTTCACCAACGATGACTTGCCGCTGCCGCTCGCCCCAAACACCAGCAAAAAAGCGCATCCACGAGCGGCCTGGGCCGCCAGGGCGTCCCTCAACTCCAACCTCTCCTTGGTCCGGCCAAAAAAAATC
>JADGAQ010000201.1 GCA_015231925.1 Magnetococcales bacterium | reverse complement strand
ATCCCCCCCGGCGGGGTTCGGGGCGGAGCCCCGAGGTTTCAGCCGTTGACGTGGCCGTTGCCGTAAGCGGTCCGCTGCACCAAATGATTACGCCTCAGCCGATCTCCCGCACAGCCTGACTGTTCCGCAGCGGACCGCGGGGGGGCAAGGGGGGGCCTCATCCCCCCATCTTTGAACTCCACACCCTACGAAAAGCCGGGTGTTCACGCCGTGCGAAGTCTTCTATCAACGGCTGCAAGTCAACGGCGCACGTCAACGGATGGGGGGATGAGGCCCCCCCTTGCCCCCCCGCGGTCCGCTGCGATCAATCCGTTGGGTGCGGGATGGCGGCTTTCGGGATTTCATTGGCGGCAGCGGACCGCAACGTCAACGGCTAAAACCTCGGGGCTCCGCCCCGAACCCCGCCGGGGGGGATAATCCCCCCCGGACCCCCGTATTAATCTCCCGTCCTTTCCCCGCCCTTCTGCGCCACGATCAGACAGGTCAGTCCCAGCGGCAAACGACCGAACAGCCGGATCCAGCCATACTCCACCCGGCAGACCCCGGTCATCAACCACTGCCCCCACTTTCCCCCCAATTGATCCTCCCCCCGATGCCCATCCCGGCCCCCCACAATACCGAACCGCTTGCGGAAACGATACCACCCCGCCATCAACAAGGCCAACGGCAAGGGCGCGGCATTGAACATCGTCTCCTGCCGAACCACAAACCCCGCCTCCTGCAACCAACCCCGCAACTCCCCGGAACCGAACCGCCGACTCGTCATGGTCAACTCGTCCGCCTCACGATACAGTATATTGTAAACCGGCTCGGTCATCACCACGACCCCACCCTCCTCCAAAAGGGCGTAAATGGCCCGAATGGTCTCTTTCTCCGAAGAGACCCACCGATGACAAAGCACATTGAAGTCACTGATCAGCCGAAACGAATTGGCCTGAAACAATCGCTCCAACTGGTTCACATCCCCCTGCACGAACTGCAAACCGGGATTGGCCTGCCGCGCCAGGGAAAGCGCCAGCGGCGAACAGTCGAGCCCCAGGGAATAATCGAAATGAACCGCCAACCCGGCCAGATTTTCACCCGGCCCGCAGCCCAAATCCAGATAACGCCCCCCGCGAGCCCAGGAGAAACGCTTCAACATCAGTGAGACAAGCCGTCGACGGTAGACGAACCACCAGTGATTTTTTTGATTGTGATAGATTTGAATATAACTCTCGGGTTGCATTTTTCTGGCAGCTTGTCATGTTGAGCCTCGCTGAAAAGCGATGCCGGGGGAAGTGACGGGGAGCTATCATAGCAGGATGTCGAGCAAGGGGAAGGAAACGTTCAGCGGCGTTTGCCTCACCGGGAAAACCCGGTTACAATCGAAGTGTGTCGGTATGTAAATCAGTCTCCCGCCATTTCGCGCCGCCTCTTCCCGGAAGGGGGACAGCAAGGCCGGGATATTAATCAGATTCATTTTCACTGCGGTCGAATCCATGTCAGGCCACCGAGTAACCTATTCATCCAAAAAAGGATTTTTCCAAACGGGCCTTCCTGTCTCAAGTGGTGTCGGTCGATTTTCGCGGGGCGTTTTTGTTGGCTATAGCAGTATTAATTTGATGTATTCTTGTTTCAAATAGTACCGGAAGTGTGACGTTCTACAGGTGCTTTCATTCTTTGGGTGGTGAGGCTCTCGTTGATCTCCATCGTCGTTCCCGTCTACAACGAAGAAGACAATATCGATCCCCTTTGTCAGCGCTTGCTGGAGGTCTCTTCCCGCTTCGATCAGGAGTGGGAGGTCATTTTGGTGGATGATGGCAGCCGGGACCACTCCCGGGAACGGCTGCGCGCCTGGGCGGAGAAGAACCCGGCCTTCAAGCTGATCCTGCTGCGGCGCAACTACGGACAGGCCACGGCCATGATGGCGGGTTTCCATTTCGCTCGCGGGGAGGTGATCACCCCCATCGACGCCGATTTGCAAAACGATCCGGAAGATATCCTCAAACTGGTCGAAACCTTGAACCAGGGCTACGACGTGGTCTCCGGCTGGCGCAGGGAACGCAAGGACCATCCCCTGTCCCGCAATCTGCCCAGCCGGGTGGCCAACATGCTGGTCTCCTGGACCTCGGGAGTGCATCTGCACGACTACGGCTGCACCCTGAAGGCCTATCGGCGGGAGATTGTGCGGGATATCCGCCTTTACGGGGAGATGCACCGGTTCATCCCCATCTTCGCCCATTGGCAGGGGGGCCGGGTGAGCGAAATCCCGGTGCGGCACCACCCCCGCCAGTTCGGCAACTCGAAATACGGCTGGAACCGGGTGTGGAAAGTCGCCCTGGATCTGCTGGTGCTGCGCTTCATGGACCGGGCCTTCACCCGCCCCATTCACGTTTTCGGCGGCTTCGGCCTGCTCAGTCTGCTGCTTTCGGCCCTGCTGGGCCTCTGGGCCGTGACCCTGAAGGGACTCGGCCAGGCCGACTTCATCGAAACACCCCTGCCGCTGGCCTCCCTGATGACCTTCCTGCTGGGGGTGTTGAGCATCCTGTTGGGGCTGATCGCCGAGATCCTGGTGCGCACCTATTTTGAATCCCAGAACCGCTCGGTCTATTCGGTGCAGGAGGCGGTGAATATCGAGACCCGAAACGGCCTGCATGCCGCCAACGGCGAACCCTGAATGTGCGGTATCGCGGGTTTTGCCGGGCCGGGGGAACTCCGGGACCTGCAGGCGATGACCCGCTCCCTGGCGCATCGCGGACCCGACGGGGAAGGGATGTGGCAGGATGCCGACCGGCCCCTGTTCCTGGGCCATCGCCGCCTGGCGGTCATCGACCCGGCAACCGGGGGACAGCCCATGTTCACCACCGACGGCCAACTCGGCGTGGTCTTCAACGGGGAGATCTACAACCACCGCTCGTTGCGCGCCGAGCTGGAAGCGCGTGGACACCGCTTCCGCAGCGACCACGCCGATACGGAAGTCCTGCTGCACGGCTATCGGGAGTGGGGCGAGGAGCTGCCCCACCACCTGGAAGGCATGTTCGCCTTCGCCCTCGTGGACCGGCAACAGGCCCGCCTGCTGCTGGTGCGGGACCACTTCGGCAAGAAACCCCTCTATTACGCCGTGCAGGGCGACCTCTTCCTCTTCGCCTCCGAACTGGCCGCCCTGCGCAGTCATCGGGGTTTCACCGGCGTACTCGACACGGAAGGAGTGCAGAAGTTCTTCCTCTTCGCCTACATTCCCGCGCCTTCGACGTTGTTCAAAGGGGTGCGCAAACTGCCGGGCGGCAGCCTGCTGCGCCTCGATCTCACCACCGGGGCCTCGCGTCTGGTGCGCTGGTGGCGATTCCGCCTCGAACCCGACGAGGGCTGGGCGCAACGGCGCGGCGAAGCGGCCCTGACCGAAGAGTTGCGCGGCCTGCTGCTGCAGGCGGTGCAACGCCGGCTGGAGAGCGACGTGCCCATGGGCTTCTTCCTCAGCGGGGGACTCGACTCCGGTACGGTGCTGGCTCTGGCCCGCGCCGCCGCGCCGCACCACCTCCACCGCAGCTTCGCCATCGGTTTCGACGAAGCCTCCTTCGACGAATCCCCCCAGGCCCGCCGCCTGGCCGCGCAGCTTGGCAGCCGGCATCAGGAGGAGATCCTCACCCTGGAAGGGGTGCGACAGGCCATTCCGCAGTTGCTGGCGGGCCTCGACGAACCCCTGGGCGACGCCTCCCTGCTGCCCACCCACCTGCTCTGCGCCTTCGCCCGACGCCACGTCACCGTGGCCCTGGGCGGCGACGGGGGCGACGAGCTTTTCGCGGGGTACGATCCCTTTCTGGCGGTGCAACCGGCCCGATTCTACCATCGCTTCGTGCCCGGACACCGCTTCTGGCGCTTTCTGGTGGAGAAACTGCCCCTCTCCACCCGCCGCATGAGCCTCGACTTCCGCCTGCGCCGCACCCTGACGGGACTCTCCTACCCCCCCGAATGGTGGCATGCCGTCTGGATGGGTGCCATCGATCCCCGGGATCTTCCGGACCTCTTCACCGAGGCGCTGCCCCTGGAAACCCTGCTGGCCGATGTCACCGAACTGTATCGCCACTCCCACGCCGTGCATCCCCTGGATCAGGCCCTGGAGTTCTACGCCAACTTCTACCTGCCGGAGGCCATCCTGACCAAGGTGGACCGGGCCTCCATGCGGGTGGGGCTGGAGGTGCGCTCCCCCTTCCTCGATCGGGACGTGGTCGATTTCGCCCGCCGCCTGCCCGCACGCTTCAAACTGCGTCGCGGCGAGCGCAAATACCTGCTGCGTCGCGCCGTGGCCCCCTGGCTGCCGAAAACGGTGCTGGATCAGCCCAAAAAGGGTTTCGGCATGCCCCTGGCCCTGTGGATGCGCCAGTGGCCCGACCCCGCCGTGCCCCGCGAGTGGCCCGGCCTGCGCTCCGAATGGCTGCTGAAGAGCTGGCGGGAACACCAGTCCGGCCAACGCGATCACCGCTTCGTACTGTGGAATTCACTCTGTCTCGCTTACGGAAAGTATCAGGATGCGCTGCACTGATCTTGATTCCCGGCCATGAACCTCACCCGAGGCCTTTCCGGCTACCGTGAGGAGATCGCCGTCTTTCTGCTGACCCTGCTCTCCCGGCTGGGCATGGCAGCCTTTTGGCCGACCTCCTCCCCCGACTGGCATCACAGTTACGCCGTGGTGGCGGAAAACCTCTATTTCAACGACTGCGTCTCCCTCTCCGATCCCGCTTCCGCCCGCTGCGAACCCCACTGGGGAGGCAATCAACTGCCCGGATTCCCCTGGCTGGTGGCCCAGGGCTGGCGTCTGCTGCACCTCCTGGGGGGAGAGGTCGCCTTCGGTAAATCGCGTCAGGTGGTCGGCATCACCACGGAACCCATCCTGATCCTGCAGTCTTTGGTGCTGGCCGCCGCCTTCGCCTATCTGGTCCTCGCCCTGAAAAAATGGTCCCTGCCCCCCGTGGTGGTGTTGACCGCGGGTTTGCTGCTCACCTTTTCGCCGATGACCCTCGCCTGGGCCCGCTATCCCCTGACCGAATCCCTCGACCTGGCGGTCCTCGGCTGGCTGCTGGCCGAAATCGTGCGGTCGCTGCAGCAGCAGCGGTTGCGCCTCGCCCCCCTGCTGGTTTGTCTGACGGCGGCCCTCTATCTGAGAACCGACAATGCGGTGCTGATCGTGCCCGTGGCCCTTGCCGCCTGGACCATCCACCCCTTCCGCATCGGGCTGAAACGGCTGCTGCTCCTGGGTCTCCTGCTCTCCCTTCCGGTGGGGGGCTGGTGGTGGCGCAGCGCCGTCCACCACGATCTGGGTCTCATCCCCTGTTCGGGGGTGTGGAATTGCGTGCCCGGAAAGGCCTCCGACCTGCCCCCTTACCCGGCGGATTACATTCGCTGGGGCATGAGCTGGACCACCGACGCCTACCAGTATCCGAGCTGGTACTACCCCCTGACCACGCGGAAATACAGTGAGCTGCGTTACCCCGAAGAGGCCCTGGCCGACGACGGGGAGCGGGAAGAGGTGCGCGACTTGATGCAACGCCTGGCCGCACACGATGGACAACCCTTCCCCGGGGAGGAGGCCGCCGGCTTCCGCCGTCTCGTCGAGGAGAAGAACCGCCGCTATCCGCTCACCCAATGGCTGATCCTGCCCGCCCGGCGCATGCTGCACATGTGGTTCACCCCCTATTTCAGCGCGGGCTGGCCCAATGCCACCTTGAGCCTCTCCAGTTTCCAACTGGATTCGCAACAAATCCTCTCCCTGGCCCGTGACCATTTCGAAGCGGTCGGCATGAAGGCCGGGCTCTTCCTCTACCGGGTCGGCATGGTGATCCTGTTGTTGGCCTTCGCTTTTCGCGCCAGCGATCCCCGTGTGCGCACCCTGGCCCGGCTGACCCTGGCCTGGGTGGCGGCCAAAGCCCTCTTTCATGGTTACGTGGTCTTCGAACCGCGCTATAGTGTTCCCCACTTTTGCTGGATGGAACCGGTGATCGTTCTGGGTCTGTTCGGCCTGAAACCCGCCTGGTTCCCCGGCGGATTCCGGCCCCAACCGATAGGGAGAAGGATGTGACCACCACCCTGGAGCCCCTGTTTCGCCCCTTCACCATCAAGAACCTGACCCTGCCCAACCGGCTGGTGATGGCTCCCATGACCCGCTCCTTCTGTCCCGGCGGCGTGCCCGGCGAGGATGTGGCCGACTATTACCGCAAACGGGTGGAAGGGGGCATCGGCCTGATCCTCACCGAAGGGGTGGTCATCGACCATCCGGCCTCCAGCGGCTATCCGAGTTGCCCCAACCTGCACGATGCGGCGGCGCAACGCGGATGGCGGGAGGTGATCCGCCGCGTTCATCAGGCGGGAGGACGCATCATGCCCCAGATCTGGCATGTCGGTCTGGCCCGGCAGCCGGGCATGGAGCCCGATCCCGCCGTTCCCGGTTGCGGCCCCTCCGCCGTGGCTTTGGAGGCGGGGGCCCATCCGGGGGTGGAACTCTCGGTGCCGGAGATCCACCGCATCGTCGCCGCCTACGCCGAGGCGGCCCGCAACGCCAAGGAGTGCGGCTTCGACGGCGTGGAGATCCACGGCGCTCACGGCTATCTCATCGACCAGTTCTTCTGGGAACAGACCAATCGCCGCCAGGACGACTACGGCGGCAGCTTCGACAAGCGCCTGCGTTTCGGCGTGGAGGTGATCGAGGCGGTGCGCCGGGCGGTGGGCCAGGATTTCGTGGTGGTATTCCGCTTCTCCCAATGGAAACCCACCGACTTCGCCGCCAAACTGGCCCCGACCCCGGAGCTGCTGCAACGCTTTCTGACCCCCCTTTCGGAAGCGGGGGTGGATCTCTTCCACGCCAGCAGCCGGCGTTACTGGGAGGGGGAATTTCCCGGCTCCACGGAAAACATTGCCGCCTGGACCCGTCGATTGACCGGCAAACCCTGCATCACCGTGGGCAGCATCGGGCTGGCGGATGTCAACTGGTCCGGCTCGGCCTCCACCGGGGTGGAGGAGCTGGTGCGGCGTTTTGAAAACGGGGAGTTCGATCTGGCGGCGGTGGGACGGATCCTGCTCTCCGATCCGCAGTGGGCCAACAAGATGCGCCGGGGCGCCCTCGACGAGGTGCTGCCCTATACCAAGGAGGCGTTGAAGCGGTTGGTGTGATGGCGGGTTGGTCGAATGAATTCACGCCAATTATTGGAAGCCTGGGTGTTCTGATTCATACGGGGGGTTCGGGGGGTTTATCCCCCCCGACGGGTCCAGGGCAGCGCCCTGGGACTTTTCCTTTCGCTGTTG
>JADGAQ010000200.1 GCA_015231925.1 Magnetococcales bacterium | reverse complement strand
CTTCCGCCAGATGGCCGATTTCGTCCCCGCCCGTGGCCACGGGAACGGCGTCGAAGCGTCCCGTCGCGACATCCTTGGAGTAGCGCCAGAGGCGATTGAGGGACCGGGTCACCGAGGAGATGATGGTGGAGAGGACCAACCCGGTCAGCAGGATGGAGCAGAAGCTGAACAGCATCAGAATGCCGGCCCAGCGTTCGCCGTACTCCTTGGTTTTGCGGGCCGTGTCCCGGGCCAGGGTGCTGGAGAGGGCGCTGATCTCCCGGGTCAGGGGTTCGACCTGGTGGGAGGCGAGGCGCATGTTTTCCACCTGCTCCAGGAGGTTCGTGCGTTTTTGGACCAGGGCCAGGAAGGCGACCCGATAGGTATCCAGAGCGGCGCTCATGCGGTTGCGCACCTCCTCGGGGATCTGCGCCTTGGCCACTTGCCGTCCCAGTTCCTGCAGCAGTTCGGTGGCTTTCTGCAGGTATTCCGCCTCGCCGCGCAGCAGGTAGTTCTTTTCGGTGCGACGCAATTCCAGATAGAGCAGCAGT
Organism: Magnetococcales bacterium; assembly: GCA_015231925.1. NCBI lineage: Bacteria > Pseudomonadati > Pseudomonadota > Magnetococcia > Magnetococcales > Magnetococcales bacterium. The sequence continues at coordinate 6,809 of JADGAQ010000200.1, read as the reverse complement.
CCACGGGAGACCGAATAGCTGTCCAGTTCCATGCGCAGACGGTTCAGCTCCTTGTGCAGGGGCTGCTGAAGGATCGATTTCCGATTGGCGGCGGGCAGACGACGCCAGGCCTCGGCCCGGCGCGAATCGCCCAGCAGGGTGATCACGCCGGCGAAACGGCTGCGCAGCCCCTCGTCGGCCTGGAGGCTCTCCCTCAAGGCGGTGGTCAGGGCCGGAAGCTGATCGAGAAAGTTCTCTCCCCCTTCCAGAACCCAGGCGATCTCCAGCATCAGCAGTTCGGCGACCTCTCCGTGAATGCCCTCCCATCGCAGGGGGGCCAGCATATCCTCCAGGTCGTGGGCCGCCTGACGGAAGCGTCCCTGATGACCCGTCTCCGGTGTCAGTCCGATCTCCTCCTGGGCTTCCACCACCCGTTTGAAGGCTTCCAGATAACGTTGCATGCCCTCTTCGATGGTGGTGGCGCGGGCCACCAGGTTTTCCCGCTCCGACTGCCGCGCCAGAGCCAACAGCTCGGTATTGCGATGGAGCAGTTCACCGACGGCGGCGCGAAGCTGCTCCGGTTGAGCCGGATCCAGGCGATTCAGATAATCCTTTTCCGCACGTCGGGCGGTCAGCAGATGGATATTCATCTCCTGCCCCAGGCTTTGCAGACGGATCTCCCGCTGAAGGAGCGTCTGGTTATTCGCCAGACATTCAGATAAGATGAAGGTGTAAAACCAGACAACTCCTATAAATGTGAGCAAGGAGACGGCAATCGTCAGGGAGAGTTTCACGCGAATGGGCACGTCGGCCAGTCTCATGGCTTCCTCTTGGTGGGCGGGAGGGGGGCAAGCGAGTCGCATAACGGTGTTGAATTATCCTCGGGCAGCGTGTACTTTGAACCGGTGTGCGTTTCCGCCCGGCTGCCGTCCCGGAAGAATACTATGACACACCTTGCCCGAATTGTGCCAAGTCAACTCCGCGCACCACCGCTTTTCGCCCGATTCTCGGGATATTTTCCGGGTAAGTGAACGTCGCCATGAATGCTCCCGTGCCAAAAATCCTGCTGGTGAACGACCACCTGCCCAATCCGGAAAACGTGGCGCTCCTGCTTTCCAGTCTGCCCGTGCAGGTTGTGGAGGCTCATACGGTCTCCCAGGCTCTGGGCATGATGCTGGACCGCGATCTCATCGCCATCCTCCTGGATGCGGACATGCCTGAACTCAACGGGGTCGAACTCGCGGCCACTCTCCGGGAGATCGACACGACCCGGCGCATTCCCATCCTCTTTCTGACCGATGATCCGGGACGGCGGGTCAAAAATTGTCTGTCGGGGGGTGTCGATTTCCTGGAAAAGCCCGTGAACGGGGCCTTGCTCCTTTCCAAGGTGGAAGTCTGCCTGGAAATGTACCGCATGCGCTGTGCCCAGGAGGAGACCCTGGCCCGGTTGCGCCAGAGCGAAGCCACCTTGCGCGCCATGATCGATCACGTCGGCATCGGCATGACCCGGGTCGATCTCCAGGGGCGCATCCTGGAGTCCAATCTGGCCCTGGCCACCATGCTGGGTTATCCCGATGCCGAATCCCTGGTGGGCATGAGCGTTGCCGAGATCACCCATCCGGAAGAGCGGGAGGCCAACGCCATGTTGCATCAGCAGGTGATTCGCGGCGCCCTCCCCTCCTCCCGCTGGGAAAAGCGCTACTTGAAGCGGGACGGTTCCACCGTCTGGGGCCGGGTGACGGTGACGCTGATCCCCCAGGCCGGGACGTCGGGGCCCTTTCTGGTGGCGGCCATCGAGGATATTTCCGAATTCAAGGGCTTGATCGCCCGCTTGGAAGAGAGCGAAAACCGTTTCCGTTCCATTTTCGAACACGCCCCCGTGGCCTACCAGAGTTTGAACCGGGAGGGGTGTTTCATCGACACCAACCCCATTCTGCACGAGCTGTTGGGCTATGAACGGGAGGAGATTCTGGGTCGCTCCTTCGGGGAGATGTGGAGTCCCGGCTCACAAGAGGCCTTTTCCGAGGCCTACAGCCATTTTCTGCATACCGGGGCCACGCGCGGCGAGCTGGAACTGGTGGCCCGCGACGGCTCCTCCCGCACGGTGCTGCTGGACGGGCGGGTGCAGCGCGACAGTCAGGGCGGTTTCGCCCGCACCCACTGTGTCCTGTTCGATATCTCCAACCGCAAACGCATGGAAGAGGCGTTGCGGGAGGCCAAGGCCCAGGCGGAACGGGCCAACCGGGCCAAAAGCGAGTTTCTGGCCAATATGAGTCACGAGATCCGCACGCCCCTCAACGCCATTCTGGGCATGGGCGAGTTGTTGGAAGAACGGGATCTCGACGAGACCGAACGCCGTTACGTGCAGATCTTCCGGGGGGCGGGCGAGGTGCTGCTTTCGGTGATCAACGACGTTCTGGACATGGCCAAGATCGAGGCGGGTGAACTCTCCCTGGAGTCGATTCCCTTCCGCTTGCGGGAACTGGTGACCACCAATACGGAAATCATCGCCTTGCGGGCCCGGAGCAAGGGGTTGGTTCTGCGCAGCGAAATCGCTGCCGATGTTCCCGATCCGGTGATGGGAGACCCTCTGCGCATCAGCCAGGTTTTGTTGAATCTGCTGGGCAACGCCATCAAGTTTACCGAGAAGGGGCAGGTGATGTTGCGGGTGGATGACCTGCGTGAAATCCCCTCGGGCATCGAGGTGCGCTTTTCCGTCTCCGATACCGGGATCGGCATCGCTCCGGAGAAATTGCAGGCCATCTTCTCGCCCTTTTCCCAGGCGGACAATTCCATCACCCGTCGTTTCGGCGGTACCGGATTGGGCTTGTCCATCTCCCGTCGCCTGGTTCAGGCCATGGGAGGGGAGCTTTCGGTGGATAGCCGGGTGGGTGAAGGCAGCACCTTTCGTTTTCGGGTGTCCCTCGGACGGGATCTTTCCATCGCCCAACCCTCTGCGGCCACGGGAATGCGGGTCGAGGCGATCGAGGCGTTGCGGCAGCGCCCCTTGCGGCTTCTGGTGGCGGAAGACGCCCTGGACAATCGCCTGCTCCTCTCCGCCTTCCTGAATCAGACGGCGCTGACCCTCGATTTTGCCGAAAATGGCCGGGAGGCCGTGAACCGCTTCATTCGGGGGCGCTACGATCTGGTGCTTATGGACGTGCAGATGCCGGATATGGACGGATTCAGCGCCACCCGCGCCATTCGGGCCTGGGAGAGGGATAACGGCCTGGAACCGACCCCGATTCTGGCCTTGACCGCCTACGCCCTGCACGAGGATGTGGAGAAAGCCCGTGCTGCGGGGTGTACCGCCCATCTGGCCAAACCGATCAAGAAGAAGACCCTCTTCGCCGCCCTGGCGGAGCATGCCCCTCCCCTCCCCAATCCTGTCGACGCGGAGCGCACATGAGCGGACTGTTGCCATTTTTCATGCTGTCCCTGCTGATTCTGGCGGTGATCCTGGCGGTTGCTGCGGTGCGGGTGGTGCCCCAGGGAATGGAATACACCCTGGAACGCTGGGGCCGCTACATTGGCACCCTCAAGCCCGGATTCAACGTGATCATGCCGATTTTCGACCGTATCGGCTCCAAGATCAACATGATGGAGCAGGTGCTGGATGTGCCCTCCCAGGAGGTGATCACCAAGGACAACGCCATGGTGCGAGTGGACGGTGTCCTCTTCTTCCAGATACTGGACGCGGCCAAGGCGGCCTACGAGGTCTCCAATCTGCAACTGGCCATTCGCCAGTTGACCCAGACCAATATCCGTACCGTCATGGGTTCCATGGATCTGGACGAACTGCTCTCCCGTCGGGACGATATCAACATCCGGCTGCTGTCGGTGGTGGATCACGCCACGGGACCGTGGGGCATCAAGGTGACCCGCATCGAGATCAAGGACATCACGCCGCCCCATGATCTGGTGGAGTCGATGGGCCGCCAGATGAAAGCGGAACGGGAGAAGAGAGCCCAGATTCTGGAGGCGGAGGGTTTTCGTCAGGCGGAGATCCTCAAGGCCGAGGGGGAAAAGCAGGCGGCGATTCTGCAAGCCGAGGGCAGACGAGAGGCTGCCTTCCGGGAAGCCGAGGCGCGGGAGCGTCTGGCCGAGGCGGAGGCCCAGGCGACTCGCATGGTTTCCGAGGCCATATCCCAGGGCAACGTGCAGGCCATCAACTATTTCGTGGCCCAGAAGTATGTGGAAGCCCTGGGGCGCATCGCCTCCTCGCCGAACGAAAAGGTCATCCTGCTGCCCATGGAGACTTCGGGCGTACTCGCTTCGCTGGCGGGTGTGGCGGAGTTGGCGCGGGATGCCTTTTCCGGCAAAAAGTCGGACCGGGTCTGAGTACGTTCCATGGAATCCTATTTCGCCCAACTCACCCATTGGCACTGGGCCATCCTGGCGGTCGGTTTCACCATCGTGGAGGTATTGCTGCCGGTTTTCGTCTTCCTCTGGCTGGGCCTGGCCGCAGGCTTGACCGCCGTGGTCAAGTACCTCCATCCGGCCTTTTCCTGGGAGGGGCAGTTTCTGCTCTTTTGCGCCACCGCGCTGCTGACCATCGCGGTGTGGCACGGTTTGCTGCGCAAACGACCCTCCGCCGTGGGCGACAGCACCCTGAACCGGCGCGGCACCCAGTACATCGGTCAGGTATTCACCCTGGAGCAGCCCATCGTGGACGGGGTGGGCCACCTGCGGGTGGACGACACCTTCTGGCGCTTGCAAGGCCCGGAGTTGACGGCGGGCGCCAAGGTCCGGGTAACCGAGGTGGTGGGCAATGCCCTGAAGGTTGAGGCGGTTTGATCCCCCTTTTCCGTCAAAGCTTCGACATCACGCCCCAGATGGTCGAGATCAGATGGCTTTTTTTGATGGGCTTGACCAGATGGGCGTCACACCCCGCCTGAAGGCTCATCTGCTGCTCGCTTTGCAGGGCGTGGGCGCTCAAGGCCAGAATGGGCAGAGGCTTGCGGGACTCCCGTTGCTCCCAGGCCCGGATCATCCGCGTGGCGGTGTAGCCATCCATGACCGGCATCTGAATATCCATCAAAATCAGGTCATACTGCCCACGGGGGACGCAATCCACCGCTTCCTGTCCGTTCTGGACGGTTTCGATGGTCCAGGGGGTCTTTTTCAGGTAGGTGCGAATCAGGTTCTGATTGTCCGGTGAGTCTTCCACCAGCAGAATGTGCAACGGGGAGAGTTCCGTCAGGGGCGGCGGTGCCGTCCGGGCAACGGTGGAATCCGGGGCCTCGACAACGGGCATGGCAATGGTGAAGGAGAAGGTGCTGCCCTCGCCCAAACGGCTTTCCACCTTCAGTTGGCCTCCCATGCGTTCCACCAGATTGCGCGAGATGGCCAGTCCCAAACCGGTGCCGCCATGGCGTCGGGAGATGCTGGCATCGGCCTGGGTGAACTTGTCGAAGATCTTGTCCAGATGCTCCTCGGCAATCCCCTCCCCGGTATCCGAGAGGCTGAAACGACAGAGATTGCCCTGGGGAGCGTACTCCACGTTCAAGGCGATGTGGCCTTGCTGAGTGAACTTCACGGCATTGCCCAGCAGGTTCACCAGGATCTGCCGCAGTCGGGCTTCATCCCCCGAAACCCACATCGGCAGATCCGGGGAGAGGGTGACCTGAAACTGCAACCCTTTGGTTTCGATACGACTTCGCATCATATTTTCCACGGCGCTCAACAGAGAGCGGGGCTGATAAGCCACATTTTCCAATACCAGCCTGCCGATCTCGATGCGGGAGAGATCCAGGATGTCGTTGATCAGACTGAGCAAATGCTCCCCCGCCCGATTGACCACCTCCAGTTGCTGCCTCTGTTCGCTGGTCAACACGCTCTCTTCCAGAATGTCGCTCATGCCCAGCAGCACATTCAGGGGAGTACGAATTTCGTGACTCATGATGGCCAGAAATTCACTTTTGGCCAGATTGGCCGCCTCGGCGGCCTGGCGAGCCTCGCGCAACGCCTCTTCCGCCTGCCAGCGCATCAGAAAGCGCTGCACTTCGTCCCCGACCCGTTCGAGTTGGGTGATATCGTTCTGATCGTAGGGAAGCCCCTTGTTGCCCACGCCCAGAATGAAACATACCTTCCCGTTTTCCATGAGCGGGGTACTCATGTGCCGCAGTACCGGGAAATGGCCCTCGGGATATCCGTGGAGTCCGGGCTCGCTGGGGCAGTTGTTATGCACCACCGTCTTTTTCAGGCGAAAGGAGTCGGCCCAGATTCCCGCCCTGGAAATGGGATAATGGCTGGCATGAACGGCGTTGCAGTGTTCGAGGGTAGCGGCATTCCAGGTGACGAGGCGGATGGTCTCCTGGTCGGCATTGACCCGGTGCAGATAGCCGATACGGCTGTCCGTGAGACTCACGGCAATATCCACCGCCAGGGTGCAGAGTTCCTTCTCCGAGAGTCCGGGAGCCTTGCGGTTCATTTCCAGGAGCATGGCCAGTCGCTGCTCGTTTTTTTCCCGATAGATTTCGGCCCGACGGACCTCCGTGATATCCCGGGCCATGAACACATACCCGATGCCATTCCCCGCCCGATCCGGAATGCGGGTGATGCGGACGGAGAGGATGATGGTCCGGTGGTGAAGCGGGTACTCCCTTTCGTATTCGAGAAGACCGCTTTCCGGAAGTGGGGAGGTTTTCGAACCGAATCGGAAGGGATTGATCGGCTCCATGGCGGGATGTTGATCCAGCCATTTGCCGATTACCTCCTCCTGTGAGATACCGAAGAGTTTTTCGGCCATGGGATTGAAGTAGCGGATGCACCAGTCGGGGTCGGTGGCCACGATGGCGACATTGGTGGAATGGCGCAGGATGTTGTCG
>JADGAQ010000199.1 GCA_015231925.1 Magnetococcales bacterium | reverse complement strand
GTGGTGGATTCACGGGGTGCAGATTCGGCTGACGCCGCTGGCGGCGTTTCTGGTCTTGTCGGGGGTGGGAATCCTGGCGATGCTGCATCCGGGGGGCATGCCGATGCTGGCGGCTACGGCGGGGTTGGCGGTGGTGGTGGCGGGACGGGTGGTGCGGGCACAAATCCTTTGACTTTCAATATTTAATCCTTTAAATATCAATAAAAGAAAATGTTCTGCCCTTTGACTTTATAATTCATCTTTTCTTGTAACTAACTAAAACAGCCTAGCTTCTTTAAAACTTCCTCAAAAACAAAGGACTCCGTTCGGCGAATTTCGTTGAATGTATGCACAATCGGATGTACGCTTGTAGCCATGAAAATCGTATGGGACATTGCCAAGGCCAAGACGAACGAAGAAAAGCACGGGGTCTCTTTTGCGGATGCCTCGATTGTTTTGGATGATCCCATGGCGTTGGTATCGGAAGGCGACAGCCAGGGAGAGCAGCGGTTTCAAGCCATCGGGGCAGATGCCAGGGGGCGGGTTCTGGCGGTAATTTTCACCTATCGGGGGGATTGCCTTCGCCTGATCAGCGCCCGCAAAGCCGAACGATGGGAACGACAACTATACGAGGATGAGCCATGAAGACCAAAGAGGGGTTTGATTTCAGCAACGCCAGGCGTGGTCCGATCCTTCCGCAGACCGGCAACAAGGAGCGCATCACCATTCGGATCGATGCCGATATACTGGATTGGTTCAGAGGGTATGTGGAAAAGGCGGGTGGCGGCAACTACCAGACCATGATGAACGATGCCTTGCGGGAATATGTGGAGCGCAACCGGGAACCGTTGGAAGAGACCTTGCGGCGGGTCATTCGGGAGGAGTTGGAAAAGGCGGCCCGTTCGCCGCAAGCGGCCTGATGGGTTATGGGTCGGAACCTTGCACGCCGGATCGCGGTAACGGCAAACGTCCCAGGGCGCTGCCCCGGACCCGCCGATAATCCCCCCCGGCCCCCCGTTATCCTCTACCGGGCATTGATCCAGTAGTGGCAGCCGCCCAACCTCTCTCCGCACGCCGTCTCCCGCCAACCCCCGTCGCTCAACTGGCGACGCAGGGCTTCGGGCAACAGCCGCTCCTCCTCCGGCGGCCCCGCCACGCGACCGGGCTCCCGCTCGGGACAGCTCCGCGCATGCCCCCAATCCAGCACCGCCAGCAACCCACCCGGACGCAACAGCCGACGCGCCTCGATCAACGCCTCCGTAACCCGCACTTCATGCAGGGTGAAGGCGCAAAACACCGCATCCCATTGCCCCGCCGGCAAACCGGTGTCGAGAATATCCGCCACAACCGTCCGCAAACGGGGCGAATCGCCCAGGCGCTCCCGCAGAAGCGCCAGAACGGGCTCCTGCAACTCCACCCCGACAACTCCACCCGTCTCGCCGACCGCCTCCAGCAGCGCGGGAGTGAAAAAACCGGCCCCACAGCCCAAATCCACCACCTGCATGCCGGACCCGATCCCCATCTCCCGCACCAACGGCAAGGGATCGTCGATCAACCGCCGCTGCGGGTCCAATAACGAGGCGGCGCGGCTGGGGTCGAACCGATGTTTGGGTTGATGGCCTTCAGGGCGATGGGTCATGGAATCCTCCGGACAGGGTTTCGATCATCGGGAAGTGCGCTTCCGCACCACGGGTCAGGCGGCGGCGCTGCGCGCCCGAAGCGCCTCGTACAGATTGGCCGGTCCCAGCAGGATGTCCCGCAGGCCGAGACGAACCTTATCGGAGTCGAGGGCCTGTTTGCTCATGGTGGTGTGGGCGGCGAAGGCGTCCATGATGGCGTTCATCAACTCCCGGTCCAGATCGATTGAGTCGGAAAACCGCTCCTTGGTGTTGATGGCCGCCTGCTGTATCAGAATCGCCGACTCCAGGAGCTTGCCCTTCAGCACCTGGTTGACGTAAATCAGCTTGTCATCGTCCGAAAGCTCCCCTTCGAAGAGGGTATTGACCTTTTGGATGATCTCCGCCAGCAAGGCCTTCTCCTTCTCCCGAACCTCGCCGCTGCCCGTTTCGGTCATGGGCTGCAGCCTGTCGACCTCGCCTTCGCCAAGCGGCAGGTTTTTCCGGCCCTGATCCCTGAGCTTGTGATGGGTCAACCGCACCTTGGAAAGATCCACCCCCTCCCGTTCGCGCCCGAATTCCAACAGAGGCAGCAGACGCCGGAAGAAGATGGCCCGCTTTTCCAGAGCGGTGTTGCCATAGTCGAACAACTGCGACAGGAAGAGATAGACCCGGAGAAAAGCTCCCAGATTGTGTTTGAACTGCTGCAATACGGCGATTTCATCCTTGGCCGCCTGCTCATCACCACCCTCCCGCAAAACCTCCTGCGCCCGGCGATATCGCCGGAGAAGCCGGTCCGCCACCGGTTCCAGAGCCGCCGCCAGTTGCGCTTGGGAAGCGCCGGGATCCAGCTCCACCCTGACCACCCGCTCCACCTCGTTGTCATCGTAATAGCCGGTGGCATCCAGTCGGGCTTTCAGGTCGTACACCAGATTCGGATCGGTCACGCCGGCCAGTTGCGCCGTTTCATGATAGGTTTTGAAAGCGGTCAAAATTTCTTCCGGGTCATTCACGAAATCCAGAATGCAGGTGGTCTCCTTGCCCGGAAAGGCCCGATTCAGGCGGGAGAGGGTTTGCACCGCCTGGATACCGGCCAGCCGTTTGTCCACGTACATCCCGCACAACAGCGGCTGGTCGAAGCCGGTCTGGAACTTGTTGGCCACCAGGAGAATGTGGTACTCGGAGGTGGCGAAGGCTTCCCGGATGTCGCGCCCACGCAGATGGGGGTTCAACGTGGGGCTGGTTTCGCTGAAGGTTTCGGAACCGGACGGGGCATCGTTCACCTCGCCGGAGAAGGCCACCAGGGTTCCCAGGCGATAGCCGCACTGACGAATGTAATGCTCCATGGCGAGTTTCCAGCGCACCGCCTCGACGCGGCTGCCGACCACCACCATGGCTTTGGCGCGCCCCTCCAGCAGCGGGGCGACATTCTCGCGGAAGTGTTCCACCACCACCTGCACCTTTTGAGCGATGTTGTAGGGGTGCAGGCGCACCCAGCGCAGAATGCCCTTCAAGGCCTCGCTGCGCTCCACCTGATGTTCATCCCACTCCTGACCGTCGTGGGTCAGTTTGAAGGCCAGTTTGAACGAGGTGTAGTTGCGCAGCACATCCAGGATGAACCCCTCCTCGATGGCCTGTCGCATGGAATAGACATGAAACGCGGCGGGCAGATTGGTAGCGGAAGCGGGTTGGTCGGGATCCGGGCGGCGACCGAAGATCTCCAGGGTTTTGGCCTTCGGGGTGGCGGTGAAGGCAATGTAGGTGATGTTGGCCTCGTTGCAACGGCTGGCCATTTGAGCGGCCAGCATCTCTTCCATGCCAACCTCTCCGCCGTCTTCCAGCTCCTGAAGCTCCTGGGCCGAAAGCACCTGCTTGAGTTTGGCCGCCGCCGCGCCCGTCTGGGAGGAGTGGGCTTCGTCCGCGATCACCGCGAAGCGTTTGCCCTGGGTGGCGGCCAGTTCGTAGACCGCCTGCATGGCGAAGGGAAAGGTCTGCAGAGTGCAGACCACGATTTTTTTGCTGCCCGAAAGCGCCTTGGCCAGCTCGCTGCTCTTGCTTTCGCGTTCTCCGGTGATGCTGGCCACCACACCGGCCGTGCGTTCGAAACCGTCGATGGCCTCCCGCAACTGGGCATCCAGCACCGTCCGGTCGCTGACCACCAGCACCGAATCGAACAACTTGATCTGGTTTTCGTCGTGCAGGGCCGCCAGGAAATGGGCCGTCCAGGCGATGGACATGGTTTTTCCCGACCCGGCGGAATGCTGTATCAGGAACTTGCCACCCCTCTTTTCCGTCAGCAGGGCTCGGACCAGACAGCGGGTGACATCCAGTTGATGGTAACGCGGAAAGGTCCACCCGGTGATGCGCTTTTTGGCGTCCTTGTTGGCCACCAGATATCGGCCCAGAATTTCCAGCCAGGAGTCCCGCTGCCAGACCTCTTCCCACAGATAGGCGCTTTGATGGCCTTCGGGATTGACGGGATTGCCCATGCCGCCTTCGTTGCCCTTGTTGAACGGCAGAAAGCGGGTGGCCTTGCCGTCGAGTCGGGTGGTCATGCGCACGTCGGAGTTGCTGACGGCGAAATGGACCAGCGCCCCGCGGGGGAACTCCAGCAGGGGTTCCGCCGCGCCCTGACCTTTGGGGTGCGGGTGGCGGTCGAAGCGGTACTGATCCACCGCATCCTCGACCGATTGGGTGAAGTCGCTCTTCAGTTCCACCGTGGCCACGGGCAGACCATTGAGGAACAGCACCAGATCCAGGGCGTTTTCGTTGTGCAGCGAGTAGCGCACTTGTCGCGCCACCCGCAGCCGGTTGGCTTCGTAGCGGGTTTGCAGTTCGGGATTCATGGCCAGCGCCGGTTTGAACTGGGCCAGGATCAGAGGTTGCCGCAGTCCCAGCAACTCCACGCCGTGACGCAGCACCTCCAGGGCGCCCCGGTCATCCAGTTGTTTGCGCAGGCGATCGAGCAGGGTCGTTTCCGCCGCCGCTCCGTGGTTCTTGAGCAGCGCCTCCCACGCCCGGGGCTGGGTCTGCCTCACCCAGGCCGTTACGTCGGCGGGATACAGCGCCAACCGGCGATCGTAACCGCTCGCGTCGTCCGGATCATGCAACCAGCCATGGTCCGCCAAATGCCGGCAGATGTCGTTTTCGAAGGCGATTTCCCGGTGCAGGTTCATGGCGCGCCTTTTAATATTTTTCTTTTAAGTATCAAAAAAAGAAAATGTTCTATCCGTTGACGTTATTCTTTAAAAAATTATTGAAAGAGAATAAATCAACGTCAAAAGACAGAACATTTTCTTTTTTTGATTTCTAAAAGATAACATATTAAAACAATACCGCTACCCGTGTTTGGTCGAGCGTCGCCCGCTCTGTTCACGTAACGGATGCAGAATGCCTTCTTCACGCATTTTGCGCAAGAAGAGCCGCGTCGGATTCAAAATCGCGCCGGAACCGGCAATCTTCCAGGCCATCAATGGATGAAATCGCATTTAATGGATTAAATGTGGGGTATTTAATCCATTCAAGGTGATTTCATCCCTTTCCAGATCTCACGAGAGCCTCCGCCAGGTGGCGGCGCGGCCTCGTCCTTCGCTGATAATGCGGCCTTCATGCTTCATTTTGGTCAGCGCGGAGCGAATGGTATCGCGGCCTACCAGTGGGCAACGCTTTTCCACCTCGGCAAGGCGGAACTGAACGGGCAAGGACTCCACCGCCCGTTCGACCATGCGGGTTCGCGCCCCATGATCCAGGTCAACGGCCGTGTTTCGTTCCAACTCCCGGTAGGCAGCCAGGACCACCCCCAGGAGATAGTCGGTGAAGGGGGCGTGATCGTGTTTGCCGGCGGCCCAATCGGTATCGGAGAGGGCGAGACTGTCGTAATAGGTGGCCTTGCTCTCCTCGATCAGCCGTTCCAGGCTGACATAACGGCCCACATCGAAGCCCAGTCGGTGCAACAGCAACAGGGTCATCAATCGGGCGACCCGGCCATTGCCGTCGGGAAAGGGATGGATGCAGAGGAAATCATGAATGTAGAGCGGAATCAACAGCACCGGCTCGATCTCTCCCGCTTCCAAAGCGGCGGCGAAGCCGTCATGCAGGGCGGACATGGCCGTTGCGGTCAGCGCCGGAGTCACCGTGCGCAAACGAATCCGGGAGATGGTCCCGGTTGCATCTTTTTCCACGATGTCGTTCGCCGCCTGTTTGTATTGACCCCCGCCCGCCGGGGTATAGCGCATCAGGGTTTGATGCAATTGCCGGACGATGTTTTCGGTCGGCGGCATGTCGGCGGCGTTTTGATGGATCATGGTCAACGCATCGCGATATCCGGCCAGTTCGGACTGGGAGCGATCGGTGGTGGCGGGGTCGGCGGCATGACGCACGATGCGGTCGAAAGTATGTGGACCGACTTCGACATTTTCCATGCGGCTGGAGGCTTCGACACTTTCGATGATGGCCACCTGCCGCAGTCGCTTCAGCACCTCCGGTTTGGTCTGCGCCCAGAGAGTCTGTTTGCCCCGATATTCGGCCAGTGTCGCCACTGTCCGCACCAGCCGCAGCGGAACGACAAAGCGGGACAGATAGCGGGCGGAAAAGGAACTCATGCCGCCCCCCTGTTCCCAAGACCCCGCACATCGATCTTGCCGGTCACGGCAGCGGAGATCAGTGCGGAGCGGCGCTCTTTCAGCAGCTCGATGGCCCGTTGCGCCTCGGCGGCGAGGGCGTCGAGCCGGGCGGTCTGTTGGTCGAGATGGGCAACTATGGCGGATTGTTCCGGGAGGGGGGGGATCGGTACAATGAGGTCCAGAGCCATACCAATATTGAAATGCTTCTGGATTGCCCCATCAGAACCTAATTCAAACTGCCGAGTCGCCATATCTGAAGACAGATACCAACAAAGATATTTTTCATATCCATTTTCTGGTTTTCTAATGATAATAAGATCAATACAATTACACCCATCCAGATCTAAAGGAACGACGGCAGTTGTTCCTGGCTGCCCTGAGCGTACTACAACTAAATCTCCAGCACGAAGCCTAGATTTGTTCAATAATATATTGGCCTCAGATGAAATATAGACTAAATTGTCACGATTTACTTTTCCAGATTCTATATTTAATGATCTAAGCGCTGGAACCCCTTCATCGCAGTAGTATTTTGATGGTTCAACGACTATACCAACAGTTATCCCAGGACTGATATGCCGTAGTCGCTTCACCCCCCAATGTTCCGGCACCTTCCCCAGCCATTCCACGCCGCTGTCCTTCATCGGGGCGTCGGGGTTCAACCCCTTGGTGACGGCGTGGGAGATGAGGGCCTGACGCTTCTCCTTCAACAGGACAATCAGCTTTTCCTGCTCGGCCACCAGCGCATCGATTTTGCCAGTCTCCCGGTCCAGGAAAGCGGCAATGGCGGATTGTTCCGGAAGGGGGGGGGTAGCAATGAGACATAACCCTAGCTCCTCAGCATTCAGGTGCGGCTGCGCTGCACGTTTTCTTACAATATCTATTTGACCTTCTTTTAAATAGTTACTTAAAAAGGTAAATTGAACAAATTCTGGATTTGCCTTATGGCACCTTAGGACCATATCAAAACCAGCAATAGATCGCGCATATGTTCTCGAGATAATCGCTGAATCCCCCGTGTAAGCCCCGCTTCTTACAACAATTATATCGCCTTCCGCTAACCAAACAATTCTACTTATTTGAATGTCCTCAGGTAAGACAAAAACCAATCCCTCCTCACAAATCTTTCC
>JADGAQ010000198.1 GCA_015231925.1 Magnetococcales bacterium | reverse complement strand
CGGATTGCAACGCGGCCAGGGACCAAAAGATGGTGAATGTCAACACGCCCTAAGGGGGCTGTTCGGCCCCGTGAGGGTATTTTGCAACAAGGCAGGGAGCGGCGATGCTGGAATGGGTGGGATGGCTGGCGATGGTGATTTCGATCATGTCGTTGTTGCCGCAACTGTGGAAGACCTGGCGCAGCCGCTCGGCGCGGGATCTCTCCTTTCTCTGGCTCTTCCTGGCGCTGGCCTCGGCGGTGCTGTGGACCCTCTACGGGGTGCTGCTGCCCGCTCAAGCCATGATCTGGACCAACAGCATCGTCGGGGTGATCCTGGGGCTGATCCTGCTGCTGAAGTTGCGTTTCGACTGAACGAATCGTCCACGAATCGAGGGTGGCAGAGGTGTTCACCGAACTATATTTGGGGAAATTCAAGAATTTCGTGGACGCGACTCTGAAGATGGGGCCGTTGACGGTTCTTATTGGCCCCAACGCCTCGGGAAAGAGCAATGTGCGGGATTTGTTTCGTTTTCTATTGGGGAATTTTCGGGGTTGTACGTTTGAGGAAAACGTGTTTGGAAAATGGGGAGAAGGTGGAAATTTGGAATGGCCAGGGGTGAGAGGCCAGCTATCTGATTATGAAGAAGCAACGTGCCGATTCATAACAAATGATAATGAAGTGTCTAGTGATTTCTTAAAGGGAATATTGAAGTCCCCTCTACCAAAATATTTCGCCTTTATGCGTTTTCTGGACCTGTCCCCCGATGCCCTGCGTCGCCCGTCGGCCCCTGGGCTGTCGGTATTGGGCGACCGGGGCGAAAATCTCTCTTCCGCTCTCCAGGCCATTTGCGCCGACGAAAAGGACAAAGCCGCGCTGCTCTCCTGGCTGCGGGAGCTGACTCCCATGGCGGTGACCGATCTGATCTTCCGGGAATACGCCGATGGCTTGATCCAACTGGCCATCGTGGAGGAAAACGGTCGAATCACCTCCGCCGGCAGTGCTTCCGACGGCACGTTGCGGCTGTTGGGGCTGCTGGCGCTGATTCTCGGGCCCAAGGTGCCGAAATTCCTCTTCATCGAGGAGGTGGAAAACGGGTTCCACCCCCAAGGCCTGCGGCTGGTGGTGGATCTGTTGCAGCGGCTGGCCCCCAGCCGGGGGTGTCAGGTGGTGGTGACCACCCACAATCCCTATCTGCTTTCGCTGCTTTCGGCGCAGACGCTGGAGACCACCAGTCTGATCTACCGTTTGCCGGGGGAGGAGGAGGGGCGCATCGTGCCGGTTTTGGAGATTCCCCATCTGCGGCAGGCGCTGGAACATCAGGATTTGGGCCAGTTGCTCACCGGGAACTGGATGGAGATCACTCTGGAATTCGCTCGGGGGGAGGTGTGAGGCCGTGCGGGTGCTGCTCATCACCGAAGATCCCACCTATGACCAACACCTTCTCAAACCTCTGCTTGAGGCGATGTTCGCCCATTTGGATCGTGCGAAGGTCCGGGTGCGGGTTTGCACCAATCCGGTTTATCCGGGGGTGGAGAATGTGTTGAAAAACCTCTGTGCCGTGACCTCAGCCAATCCCATGGTCGATTTGTACCTGCTGGTGGTGGACCGGGACGGCAAATCCGGGCGGCGGCAGATGTTGGACCGGCTGGAAACGGAAAACGGGAACCTTCTGGCGGCTCATGCCATCGAAGAAGTGGAGGTATGGACGCTGGCCGGATTGGAGCATGCCGCCTGGAAGGAGATTCGACAGGCAACGGATGCCAAGGAACGCTTCTTTCAGCCCCTGGCAGCGGCGGAATACGCCCATTTTCCTTTTGGCGGCTACAAAGAGATGGGTCTCAAGGCTGCTGCCAACTACAAACGCATGCGTCAGTTGTGCCAGGAGGATCTGCTGGATCTGGAAAACCGTCTGGCCGGGTGGCTTGCCGCCCGTGCCACGTAAGGGCAACGGGAGCCGTCTGTGGACATACTGCTGGTCAATCCCCATCAAAACGATGCCGAGACCACCATTCCCTGGGGCATTCTGGCGGTGGGCAGTTATCTGGTCAGTCGGGGATTTTCGGTCAAGCTGCTGGATGCTTCCATCGACGACGAGCCGTTGATTCTCAAGCAGGTTCGGGAGTTGCTGCCCCGGGTTGGGTTGATCGGCGTGTCGATCATGTCGTCCAACACGCCGTTTTTGCAGCAACTGGCGGCGGAGGTGAAGGCTCTCAAGCCGGAGTGTCGTGTGCTGGTGGGGGGGTCTCACGCTTCGTTGTGTCCCGAGCAGACCTGCGCGGAAGAGAACGTCGACTTCGTGGCCACGTCCGCCGGGGAGTTCACCACGGAGCGGCTCATCGAGGAGTTGCGCCGTGGGGAACCCGATCTGGCGTCGGTGCCGGGGTTGATCTACAAGGAAAACGGCGTTGTTCACCGCACCCCGCCGCCCCCGCCGCCGCCGTGGTACGATTTGGACTACGAACTGCTCGATCCACGGGTGGTCAGCCATTTCGGCAACTTCATGGAGGTTCTGGCCGGGCGGGGGTGTTCCTTCAAGTGTACCTTCTGTTACAACGTGGTCACCGGGCAGAAGTGGATCGGGCGGCCTGTGGCGCATCTCATGGCCGAGGTGGAGCGGGTGGTGCAACGGTACAATCCGCGCACCATCTTCTTTCGGGACGATCTTTTTTTCCACAATCGGGAGCGAATCGTCGAGTTCATCCGCATTTATCGGGAGAAGGGTTTTCGTTTCCGCTGGTGGGCCAGTTGCCGGGCGGCCGATTTCCGGCCGGATTACATCAACGACGAGATGTTGCGGGATTTGGCGGAGATCAATCTGGCGCAACTGCGTTTCGGGGTGGAGTCGGGTTCGGAAGCGATATTGAAGTACATCAAGAAGGGCATCCGGCTGCATCATGTGACCACGGCGGTATCGCGGCTGGCGGTCTATCCGTCGATTCAGCTCAGTTGTGGATTCATCATCGGTTTTCCCAAAGAGAGTTACGACGACTATCTGAAGACCATGGGTCTGGTGTGGTGGATTCATCGCACCAAGGCGGACAGTGTCATCAAGGGTCCGTACATGTACCGGGTATATCCGGGGGGGGAGTTGTACGAGGAGGTGCAGCGGGATTGGGGTATTGCGGCGCCGGGGTCGTTTCAGGAGTGGGTGGATCGCTACCGCAAGATGGGGGGGTATGACGACCGGATCTTTTATCCGTGGATTGCGCCGGAGCATCGGGTGTTGACGCGGGACGCCTTTCGCATTTTCAATCTGGCGCGGTGGGAGGAGCGGGACAAGCCGGAGGGTGCGGTGAAGCGGGTGTTGATGTGGCCGTTGGTGATGGTGTTGAGGGGGCGTTTCCGCTGGGGGTATTTCCGCCATTTGGTGGATTTCCGTCTGGCGCAGTGGATCCGGGAGTTCTCCTGGTGGCGGGTGCTGGGTCGGTCGAGTTTGTACGGCAGGCTGGAGGGGACGGCGCTTTACCGGTGGTTCAAGGGGACCGGGTTGTTTGCCGGTTTGAAGCGCGTGATGACGGGCTAAGCCGTGCCTTTCAATATTTATCCTTTAAGTATCAAAAAAAGGAAATGTTCTGTCCGTTGACGTTGTCTTGAAGTGTTTTTGGTGCTTCTTTATAAAAATAAATACCTGAAATCATATTTATCTTGTTTAGAACGATCCAGTTTATCTAAATCCTCCAACATATCAAACCGCGCCTGGGGTCTTCCTGCCTCATTGAGCCCATAAAGTTCAATGGTTTTTTCGGCCCTCTCTTTCTCCACGGGGGACAGTCGGGAGTTCGGCTTCAATTTTCCACATGAATAGTCGATCATAAAATAGGTGTCGAAGGAATATGCTGTATCGTCCGGACGCAAGAGGCGATCATCAAATTTCTCCAGTTTGTATCTTTGGCAAAGGGTGCAAGCCGGATAGAGATTATCCCAGACAAAGGCAAGTTCGGGGAATGTGCTTTTGGGCTTGAAATGTTCGATGGTTTCCGTGCTGCTAAGGGCGAGTCGCAGATCACAAAAGGCGCAATGCCTAGCATGCGCCTGGGAAAGGGCTTGGCTGACAGAGGTTTTGCACTTGGCATTGTACCATCGGAAGACCTGCGATTTTTTTTTGTCCGCAAGCCATCGTGTGGTCCAGTCGGTGCTTTTGATTGCCAGACATCTCGGCTGGTTTGGCCTGTTAAATTTCATCATCGATCGGATCCCGCTCGGCCAATCGCTGCATCTGCATTCGCTCCCGGTTCATGATACCGTGAAGCTCGGCCCCTCTCTCTCCGATGCGGCCCATAAGCTCGCCAAGTTTTCTGCGGTTGTCCTCATCCTGAGGATTTTGCAGGAAAGTCTCTCGCAAGCCGCGAAACTGGTTCAGCATCGTTTCCGTTTCGGGGTCGAAACGCTGCGTGATGCCAAACACCTCATCCAACACCGTGATGTAACTCAATCCCGCCCCGGAGGGTTTAGCCTCGATGCGAACCTCTTCGGGGTCCAGGGCATAGACCCAGGCCCCTTTGACCGAGTTGACCACGAAGGGGGAGTGGGTGGTGGCGAAGATTTGGGCGCGGGGAAAGAGTTTTTGCATCGCGGGCAGCAGGCGGCGCTGCCAGGAGGGGTGCAGGTGGATTTCGATCTCGTCGAGAAAGAGCAGGAAGGGTTTATCCAGGGTGGAGACTTCGGGGTTGGCGCGAGTCAGGTGATCCAGGCGCATCATCAGGTTGCCCAGCCAACTCAGGATCGACTTGAGCCCGTCGGGTAACACGTCGAGGGAGAGGGGGTGTTGTCCATCCCAGAGGCGAACCCGTAGGGGGTTGCGGGACATGCGGAATTCGAAATCGCGTCCGGTGATGTCGCGAAGGGTGTCGAGAATGGTTTGCAGCGCCTTGCGATAGCGTTGCGCCTCCTCCACATTGCCCTCCACGCGGGCCAGAGCCTCCTGGGACAGATTGCCGGCAATCCATTGCAACAAGGCCTCGGGCGGCATGCTGTTGTGAAAGGAGAGGGCCTGATGCAGGGGTGACTGGTCGATCTCCTGCAAATTGACCTCGAAATCGGCCAGGGTGGTGCGCCCGCCGGAGTAAGTAAACACTGCGAAGGGCAGTTTGTCTGTTTCGCTGGAGCGTTCCAACGCTTGAATCTGGCGGTACTCCTGCAACCATTCTTCGTGGTTGAAACCGATGCGCAGGTTTTCGGCGCTGTTGGTCCAACACCGTCTGGCCACCAGGACGCTTTGAACCTCCTGAAAGTGATTGGCCATGGCATAAAGCAGGGTGCTTTTTCCGCTGCCGTTGGGGCCGGTGAAGAGATGGATGTCGGCCTGGTTTGATGCGGTACGGGGTTCAAAGACGATGCGCATGGCCTCGAAGGGGCCGATACGTTCCAAGTCGATCCAGTCGATGCGGAAGGTATCCGCATCGGCAGGCGTTGCTACACGGGCGGAATGGGGCAGGGTTGACTCCCGCCGCAACCGGGAAAACTCCTTGGCGACGTCTCTGGCTTCCAGGCTGCGACCAAGATGTTGCAACACCGTGGCCAGTGTATTTAAAGAGGTTTGAATATGACCTCGAAAGGCATCTGGAAGTACTTGGTTCAGACTTCGGGAGATTGCCACGGCTTCCTGGGCGGGTGCGAGTGCCTCTGCCGAACGGTCAACTTCGCTCAAAAACTTGGCCAGATTGTTGAGACTCGCCGCGAGGTCAGGACGGAAGGCCTGCGGCTGCTGAGTCGCCAAATCCCGCCGGATGTCGACGGCTTCCTGAGCGGGTGCGAGTGCCTCTGCCGAACGGCCAACTTCGCTCAACCAAATGGCCAGATTGTTGAGGCTCCCCGCGAGGAAGGGACGGAAGGTCTGCGGCTGCTTACTCGCCAAATCCCGATAGAGGGCGACGGCTTCCTGAGCGGGTGCGAGTGCCTCTTCCGAACGGCCAACTGCGCTCAACCGATTGGCCAGATTGTTGAGGCTCTTCGCAAGGTCAGGCCGAAAGTCCATGGGCCGCTGCTTCGCCAAATCCCGATAGATGTCGACGGCTTCCTGAGCGGGTGCGAGTGCCTCTTCCGAACGGCCAACTTCGCTCAACCGATTGGCCAGAGTGTTGAGGCTACCCGCTAGGTCAGGCCGGATAGCTTGCGGCTGCTGACTTGCCAACTTCCGATAGATTTCGACGGCTTCCTGAGCGGGTGCGAGAGCTTCTGCCGAACGGCCAACTTCGCTCAACCGATTGGACAGATTGTTGAGGCTCATGGCCAGATCAGGATGCTGCGGCTGTTGACCCACCAAATCCCGATAGATGTCGACGGCTTCCTGAGCAGGGGCGAGGGCCTCCGGCGAACGGCCCAGGGAGCTCAATGTTACCGAATAACTATTGAGAAAGCGGGGCAGTTGGGCTCGGCTGGCGAGGTCGGTGGCCTTGCTGGTCCGCAGCCGCTGGATGATGGCACCTTCCACCTTGGCGGTGAAGGCGTTCAGGTCCAGGTGGTAGTCCGGCAGCAGGTCGGCCAAAACAATAACCTGCAACCTCTCCAACGGCAACTCCGGCTGATCCACCCAAGCGTTCAACCAGTTCAAGGGCTGGTCGAAGCCGAGGGGGCCGAAATGATCCACACAACGAATGGCCACGGCCATAGCCTTGACCCAGGCGTTATCGAAAGCGCGCAAGGCGGCGGCCTGGGCTTTCACGGCATCGCCGTTGCCCAGATTGCGCAACAGGAACAACTCCCCCAGCCGGTCCGGCAATGGCGCGGCCCCGCTGCCGGAAGCGGTGGGCAGCAGCTCCTCCAGCCGTTCCGCAAGGACAACGGGGTCTCCCAGTTTGCGGAAACGGCCCCGCTCCCGTCGACAGAGGGCTTGCAAGGCTGCCCGCTCCAATCCGTCACACAGGGTGACGCAGGCGGCCAGATGGCGCAGAAAGGCGTTTTGGATCTCAAGCCCGCCGGGGGCAAGGAAACGGCTCTCCTGCTGTGCCACCAGAAGCCGCAGTTCTTCCAGGCTTCGCCCGGAATAATCCGGCAACACCGGGGCGGGCGGCGTGAGACCTCCCTGGGGGGATGCCTTCCGGGGCTGGCGAGGCGGGGTGACCTTCTTCGATTCCATCCCGATATCCTTCGAAAACAGTTTGATTCTGCCGGGAAGATGAGGATGGAATTTCAATCGGGGCAAGTCAAGATACCGCCTGTAACGCGCAGGCCCATGGGAAAACACCGCCACCACGCCCGTCGGAAAATGAAGTCCGTTGCCTTTTAATATTTATCTTTTAAAGTATCAAAAAAAGAAAATGTTCTATCCGTTGACTTGTATGTTTTTTTCTTTTTGATTCATAACGATTCAGGGCTCTGTGCAGCGCGACATGACGGAGTCAACAGCGGAAAAGTCCCAGGGGTGCCCCCTGGACCCCATGGGGTCGGAAAGATCAAAGGAAAAGTCCCAGGGCGCTGCCCTGGACCCGCCGGGGGGGATAATCCCCCC
>JADGAQ010000197.1 GCA_015231925.1 Magnetococcales bacterium | reverse complement strand
AGCCCCCATCGTGGCCCACAATCCCGACCTCGACCTTCTGTTGACCGTGCCCCCACAAGTTTTGTTTGGCAGGCAAAGATTATTCCGCCTTCCGAGAGAATTGCTACGCTGGCGGAACGTTTCTTATGACCTGGTCCTCTCTTTCCATGCCGGACAGCGCATTAATCAGTTCATCCGATTGCTTCGAGGTAAAGGATTCGTTGGCCCTGGCAGGGGAAATCTGTTGGCATGGGCTACTCCGGATGGTCATGGTTTTCCTTCTGGATTGAATCATTACGTTGATATCTATCCCGGAATCGTACGGGAGGCGGCAACTTTGGCAGGCATCGCCCATAAGGGAATTCCTCTTCCAAAGGCTCACATAGAGATCACCCCCGATGAGCAGGCGGAGACGAATATCCTGCTTGGCACGCATGGTCTGAAACGCGGTCACTATTTGGCCGTATTTCCTGGGGGAGGAGTCAATCCCGGCGAAAGCGGAATCGTGCGGCGTTATCCAGCCATGGCAAGCGCCATCGCCCTGTTTTTGGAAAAACAACCCGATGTCCCGATCGTGTTCCTTGGCCTGAAGAGTGACACGGAAGCCATCGCCAACGTCACGGCAGCCTTGCAACCCAATCATTCCATAGTGGATCTGCACGGCAAAACCACACTTCGCCAATATGCCTCCCTGTTGCATGCAGCCGGAGTTGTGGTTACCGGGGACTCCAGCGCCATGCACATCGCCTCGGCCTGCAATATTCCCACCGTGGCCATATTTGGCCCGACAGACCCTCGCACCAAGGTCAATCCCCTGGCCAATGTCCGGGTCCTGGCCCCTGAAATACCACAGGAAACCTATCGTGGCCGTTTCCTGGGCGACCCGCAGGAGGCCCTGCGGACCTTCGAGGCCATCGACCCTCACGCTGTCGCCACAGCCCTTCTGGAAGCTTGGTTTGACTCTTCTTCCGCTGGCATGCATCTGTATCCGTCTACTTGCGCAGATAATTTTGAATAAATTTTATCCATTGCGGTATAATATTCTCTAATGAAAAGTCGGTAATACGACGCAGACCTCGTTGCTGATACATCTCCCAAAGGCCTGGTTCAAACAACACCTTTTTTATACCGGCGACCAAAGCCTCGACATTTTCCACCTCCACCAATTCCCCGCAGTAACCATCTTGAAGCAACTCCCGTGGGCCGGACGGACAATCTGTGGCTACAACGGGAAGGCCGTGTTGCAGGGCTTCCAGCAAAACCATGGGAAATCCTTCAAACCGGCTTGGATGGACCAATAGATCCGCCTGGGAATAGTAGGTTGTCGGGGCGGGGCAAAATCCGGGCATGCTGACCACATCCTGCAAACTATTGGCCGCGATGAGCGCCGTGAACGCCTCTCGATCCGGACCTTCTCCCAATAGAGTCAAGCGAACAGGGAGCCCTTCGGCACGCAGCAGCGCCAAGGCGGAAATCAACAAGTCGAATCCTTTATAATATTCAAGACGCCCGCATCCTACTATATTGATCACATCCCCATTAGGATATGTTTTGTGCTGCACGGGAATGTTGGCATTTTTTTCTATGGAATTATAAATGGTGATGGCATTCAAGAACGTCTTACCACAAAATCGATCAAGGGACCGTTTGACGCCTTCCGAAACGCAAACCAAGCCATCCACCTGTCGAAGAGTCCAGCGAAACAGAAACTGAAGGGCGGGGTTCCACATACGACGAATCATACCTAAATCGCTGTGGCTCCATGCCAGTACAGGTTTACCGGAGAGCCACCCCCCGACCAGCGCCATTACGGTGGGCCAACCATCCCGCCCCCCGATCACAAGATCGTGATGTCTGGCCTCCTTCAGAATGGCTCGCAGAACATTGCCAATACGAATGCCAACAGGTTTTCCATCAGATAAGACGGTTACCAGTTTTACCCGAGAATCGAGCGCCCCTAGATAAGATATTACATTATGAAATGCTACTATACTAATGGTATATTGTTGTGCGACAAGCGCGTTGCACAGCCGAATCAAACACCGTTCAGCCCCGCCTCCGCACAGATCAGCTACGATAAATAGTATTTTACCCATCTGTCGATAAACCTCTTCTGCATATACCGATCGCCTTGTTACCGAACGACCTGCTAATTACAATAATATTTAACTAAAGCCTCCCACTCTGGTAGAATTTTTTCCGGAGTGAAATCCTCCGAACGACGCCGTCCGCGATCGGCATACATCCGGCGAAGAGTTGGATGCAAAAGCATGTTCCTCATGGCCGAAACTAATGCCTCGACATCGTCGCAAGACACCAGTTCCCCACAATATCCCCCCTCAAGTAACTCTCCTGGACCGGAAGGACAGTCTGTGGCCACAACAGGAAGGCCTTGCCGCATGGCCTCTAGCACCACTCTGGGGAAACCTTCCATCCGGCTTGGATGAACGAACAGATCGGCATGAGAATAGTATTTATCGATTTCGGCATCAAACCCCGGCATGCTCACGGAATCCTCCACGCCCAGGTTAGACACCAAAGCTGCCAGTTTTGCACGATCAAGTCCTTCTCCCATCAAGACCAATCGGGAATTGATCCCTTCGGAACGTAAACGGGCATAGGCCCTGATCAAGAGATCGAAACCTTTCGAGTCAATCAAACGCCCGCATCCCAAAATAATCGGAACCTCGTTACTCGCCCTCCGATCCACAATCGCATCTTCAAGAAAACTATATATTAATTGAATAGTGGACACCTTGTTGCGGCAGAAAGATTTGAGAGAATCCACGCCTCCTTGCGACAGACACACATTCCCATCCACCCAACGGAACGACCACCGAAAGAGCACACAAAGCAAGGAGGACCAATGCCTAGAATACTGTATCACATCGCAATGAATCCATGAAATTACCGGCTTATTGGCCAAACGCGCCGCAACGAGTGCAACCACCGTGGGCCATCCCTCCAAACCCCCAATAACCAGATCATTCTGGCGAGCTTCCCTCAGTAGGGCCCGCAACACCCTGATGATGCGAAAACCCACCGGCTTTCCATCCGACAGAATGGCCACAACCTTGACCTGAGGATCCAAAAGACCGGGGTAGGCCATCTTGTCGTGGAAGCAAAAAATGGTAACGCGATAGTCCCGTTTGACCAGAGCATTACACAGCAAGATCAGACCCCGCTCCGCTCCCCCTCCTGCCAGATTGGGCATAACGAACAGTAATTGTTTCACCACTCATCCAATTCCGGAGGTCTGTAGCGCAGGAAGCGGCACATAGTCCGGAGCTGATTTCACAAAATCCTGCCACGCTCCGCTCGCCACCGGTCCTGGAGGCAGGTCCAACTTTCCTGCCTGTTTCCGCAACGCCTCCACCAACCGCTGCAGATGCACCGTTTCATGGGTGGCACTCAACGTCAAACGCAACCGGGCCGCACCCTCCGGAACCAGTGGGGCAGCAGCCGCCACGCACAACAACCCCGCCTCCAGAAGAGCTTCCTGGGCTCGACGCGCCTTTTCCGCACTGCCCACATGATAGGGAATGATCGGCGACCAGCGCAACGGTACCGGTAATCCCTCCCGCCAGCAGGCATGCAAAAACCAATGCACGTTGCGCCAGAGCCGCTCCCGTCGCCAGGACTCCTCTTTCAGCAGATCCAGCGCCGCCAGGGCTCCTGCCGCCTGTTCCGCCGGCAGGCCGGAGGTGAAGCGGTATCCCGAGGCGGAAAACTTCAAAAATTCGATCACCTTCCGTGGCCCGCCGACAAATCCCCCCAATCCTCCCAACGCCTTGCTGAGAGTGCCCATGTGGAGATCGATCCCCTCTTCAACCCCGAAATGCTCCGCGATGCCCCGGCCGTTGGCCCCGTACACTCCGGTGCCGTGGGCATCATCCACCATCAGAGTGGCCTCGAAGGTTTTGGCCAGACTCACCAGCTCCGGCAAGGGGGCCAAATCCCCTTCCATGCTGAACACCCCGTCGGTAACGATCAGGGCAGGCCCCTCCGAGGCATGGCTTTCCAGCAACTCCGCCAGATGCGCCACATCCCCGTGACGATACCGCACCACCCGACTGCCGCTGAGGGTACATCCCATGGCGATGCTGCGATGGTTGCCCGCATCGGAAAAGATCACCCCTCGGGAAGCCGTGGCCGGCATGCCGAAAAACCGGGTGCAGTAGTGAGTGGCCCGCATCATGGCGGGGATGACCGCCACATTGGCCAACAATCCGGTGGCGAAGACCATGGCGGAGGGCGTTCCCTTGAAGGCGGCCAGCCTCTCTTCCAACTGTTCCAGAATCTCCAGGTTGCCTCCCAGGCGGCGGGATTCGCAGGTTCCCATGGTGTGGCGTTCGATGGCCTCCCGTCCCGCCTGTTTGAGGCGTGGGTGAAAACTCAACCCCAGATAGTTGTTCGAGGAGAAGGAGAGTACCTCCCGGCCGTCCAGGATCATCACCGGATCGGGAAAACGCGCCACGCGCCATTCCCGCAGATCTTCGCCGTGATTTTCCAGCCAGGCGGCGCATTGGGTGACTTCATCGATTATACGGCTCATGTCATGCGCTTTCCGTTTTGCCTTTCAATATTTAATCTTTAAAGTATCAAAAAAAGAAAATATTCTATCTGTTGACTTTTTAGAATAATTTTAATAAAAGTTTTATAATAAAAGTCAAAGAACAGAACATTTCATTTTTTTGATACTTAAAAGATAAAATATTAAACGTCAACGGATGCGGGGCGCATCAGCTCATAAAGCAGAATCGCCGCCGCCGTGGCCACGTTGAAGGAATCCACCCCCTCCGCCATGGGAATGGTCACACCCTCGGCACAGTGCCGCAAACAGCCCTCCTCCACCCCTTCGTACTCGTTACCCAAAACCAACGCCACCCGATCCCCCCTCTCGCGACGGAATTCATAAAGAGACTGCGTCGTCCCCTGCACCACCGCCGCCAGACAGCGAAAACCCTCCCCTTCCGCCAGCCAGGCCAGATCCTCCGCCATGTTGGCCGAACGCGCCAACGACAGGTTCAATCCCGCCCCCATGGCCGCCCGCACCGCCAGGCGATGAAACGGATCGGAACAAGCCTCTCCCAAAATCACCCCCGTCACCCCGAAACCCGCCGCCACGCGCAAAATAGCCCCCACGTTGCGGGGAGTGGTGATCTTGGGCAGACAAACCAGCGTCATGCCCGTCGCCGCAGGGTACCACTCCCGAAGCAACGGAATCCGGGGGCGTCGTCCCAAGCCGTACAAACCACTCTTGTAGCCCCGCCCCGCCAACAACGGCAGCCACTCCTGCGGCAAACGCATCAGGGGAATCTCCCGTTCCCCGCACGCCGGCAAACGCGGCAACTGTTTGTCCGTAACCAGCAGGGAATGGACCTCCACACCACTGTGCAACAGCCGCTGCACGGTCAAATCCCCTTCGCAAAGGAACAACCCGTCCTCCGGCTCCCGTCCCCCCTGCCAACGCAAGCGATACGGCTGCAGACGGGCATCCTGCGGCGAATCGAGGTCCACCTCGCGCCATCCCGGCATCACCCTGGCCTCCCGGACTCATTTGCGGCAAGATGATGTGCCATGGTCACCATTCTGCTCACCACCCTCAATGCGCGTTATCACCATGCCTCCCTCGGCCTGCGCTGCCTGCTGGCCAACATGGCCGAACTGCGCGAACAAACCGCCCTGCTGGAGTTCGACCTCGAACAGACCCCACGGGACATGGCGGAAGGCATTCTGGCCCATCGACCCCGCATTCTGGGCCTCGGGGTCTATATCTGGAACGTGGCGCTCATCGCCTCGCTGGTGCGCCTGTTGAAGCGCCTGCAACCGGAACTGCGGATCATACTCGGAGGTCCCGAGGCAAGTCACGAAATCGAATGCCAACCCTGGATGAATCAGGCCGACTACATCGTGCGCGGCGAGGGAGAGACCCTTTTCCCCGCCCTTTGCCGGGCCATTCTGCACGACACCCCGCCCGCCGAACGGCTGCTGGGACCACAAGAGGCCAACCTCGCCACCCTGGCGCTGCCCTACGACGAATACAGCGATGCCGACCTGGCCCACCGGCATGTTTACGTCGAATCCTCCCGGGGCTGCCCCTTCACCTGCGCCTTCTGCCTCTCGGCCCTGGATCGCAAAGTGCGCTCCTTTCCACTGCCCGCCTTTTTGCAAGCCATGGCGCGGCTTATGGACCGCGGCGCCCGGCAGTTCCGCTTCGTGGACCGCACCTTCAACCTCTCCCTGGAACACAGTCTGGCCATCCTCGACTTCTTCCGGCGGCAACTTGCCGATCATCCCGATCTCTTCCTCCATTTCGAGATGATTCCGGACCACTTCCCCGCCCGACTGCGGGAAACGGTAGAGGCCTTTCCGCCGGGAACCCTGCAATTCGAGGTGGGGTTGCAAAGTTTCGATGCCACGGTTCAAGAACGCATCGCCCGCAAACAGGATCTGGCCGCCACCGAGGCCAATCTGCTCTGGCTGCGGCGGAAGACGGGGGTGCATCTCCATGTCGATCTGATCATCGGTCTGCCGGGCGAGGATGCGACCGGCTTCGCGGCGGGGTTCGATCGTCTCTGGCGCCTGGCCCCCCACGAAATTCAACTGGGCCTGCTGAAACGCCTGCGCGGAACCCCGTTGACCGCTTCGGAAACAGCCTTCGGGATGGTGTTCAACCCCGATCCCCCTTACGACCTGCTGGCTAACGACCGCCTCGATTTCGCCACCGTGCAGGGATTGAAGCGTCTGGCCCGCTTCTGGGATCTGCTGGGCAACTCGGGACGTTTCCCCACTACGCTACCGCTGCTGCTCGCGCCTCCCGGATCGCCCTTCGAACGGTTCCGGATGCTGACCGAAGCCTTGCACCGCGCTGCCGGAACCAGCCACGGCATCGCCCTGCGCCGGTTGTGCCAGTTGATCCAACAGCAAGCGCCCGAGGTGCTGGGTCTCGACCCGGAGAGAGTGCGGGAGAGTTTGACTCGTGACTATCTGCGCAATCAACCGAAGGAGAAGGGCACCTTTCTCGACCCACCGACGGAAAGGGCTGTCGGCACCGCCGCAGGTCCACCCGCCAGACAGAAAAGACATGGCGCGCCATGAAACATATTTTCTCAAGCATACGGGGGTCCGGGGGGGATTATCCCCCCCGGCGGGGTTCGGGGCAGCGCCCCGAGGTGTTGATGTTGACGTTGCGGGTCGAAGCCCAGAAGAGAGCGCACCAACCCGATCACCTTGCACGATCGTGGAAAACGCTTCGATCCGCCGGAGGGGGCCAGGGGAGGGTCTCATCCTCCCCCTCCTTGAACGCACCACAAAGACACAGCCGGGGTTGCTCAAGAGAAAAGAGCCCCTTGTTCATGAAAACCCGAACAAGGCGGATTGGGCACCTCCCAAAAGGATGGGGAGGATGAGTCCCTCCCCTGGCCCCCTCCGGCGGGTCGAAGATGGGGACAGGGTTTGGAAGCGGTTCGGCGTTGGGCATTTCTCCTTTTGGCTTCGACCCGCTACGTCAACGTCAACACCTCGGGGCGCTGCCCCGAACCCCGCCGGGGGGGA
>JADGAQ010000196.1 GCA_015231925.1 Magnetococcales bacterium | reverse complement strand
TACTCTCCCAGAAGTAAAACCAGGAAGCCCTCCGCAAGGAGGGCTTCCTGGTTTGTATGGAGTGAATATGTTCAGGAGGTTACGTTCAGAGGGCAAGGTTGCCCAAGGCAGTGGGTATCAACCCGGTCATTTTACCCGGTTTCATCAAGAAGGCCGACAAGACACCGGGCAACGAACGGGAGATTGCTCTCCGACGCATGGTGAGGTGAAACATGGACGTGCAACGGTATGAGCCCGTGCCTCTCGATGTGGAGGCACAGACCCGGAAGTGGATGACCGATCCGGAATTCAAGGCCGCTTATGATGCCCTGGAAAACGAGTTCCGTTTGTTTGACGAGTTGCTGGCCGCGCGTCGCCAGGCCGGTATGACCCAGGGGCAGGTGGCCGAACGGATGGGCAGCACCGTTCCCTCCGTGGCCCGGCTGGAGGCCGGGGAAGGGAAATCCCGCCATTCCCCGTCCGTTTCGACGTTGCGTCGCTACGCCGAAGCCGTCGGTTGCCGCCTGGAGATCAAACTCGTGCCGAGAAGCGGGTGAATCGTCGTTCTGGCTTGTCTATCGACCGGAACCACTGCGAGAAGCGCCCAGCTTTGGAATCGGTCGCTGCCGAAATAATCTTGACAAATTTTGTCGGGTATAGGACAATCAGCGAGATGGGGCCGATTTGAGTTTCGGGAGATTCGGGGCATGTTGTCAAGACTGCGCAAGGATGTGGGCGCCATTTTTCAGCGGGATCCGGCGGCGCGCCATCTGCTGGAGGTGTTGACCTGCTATCCGGGGCTGCACGCCGTGTTGATCTATCGTCTGGGCCATCGTTTCTGGCAATGGCGACTCAAATGGCTGGCGCGCATGCTCTCCTACCTGGGGCGCTTCATCACCGGCATCGAGATTCATCCGGCGGCCCGCATCGGGGAAGGGTTCTTCATCGATCACGGCATGGGGGTGGTGATCGGGGAGACGGCGGAAATCGGCGACAACGTCACCATCTACCACGGGGTGACGCTGGGCGGAACCACCTGGAACAAGGGGAAACGCCATCCGACCCTGGGCAACGACGTGGTGATCGGCGCCGGGGCCAAAGTCCTGGGAGCGGTGGTGATCGGCGAAGGGGCCCGTATCGGCTCCAACGCGGTGGTGGTCAAGGATGTCTCTCCCGGAGCCACGGTGGTGGGGGTTCCCGGACGGGAGATGATCGGCGGGGTGCGCGCCGCCGCCGGAGAGCTGTTTCTCACCTACGGGCAGGACGGGGACATGCCCGACCCCGTGGTCAAAGCCATCAAATGCATGCTGGAGCAGGCCCATCAGATGGACGACCGCTTGAGGATGCTCGAAGAGTCGAAGGCCGTCCGTGCCGGGGAGGCGAGCAGCGAAGACCCCTCTGCCGATGAACCCGTCGGAGAGCCGTCATGAGACTGACCACCCGAGGCCGCTATGCCGTGACCGCCATGCTGGACCTGGCGGTTTTCGGGGCGCACGGGCCCGTCAGCCTGACGGATATCTCCCGCCGACAGGGGATCTCCCTCTCTTATCTGGAACAGTTGTTCGCCAAACTGCGCCGTCAGGGGCTGGTGGGTAGCGTGCGGGGACCCGGCGGCGGCTACGAGTTGACCCGTGAGCATTCGGGTATCACCGTGGCCGATATCATTCGCGCCGTGGACGAACCCATCCGCTCCACCTCCTGCAACGATGAAAATCCCGAAGGATGTCTCAATTCCAGCCGTTGTATGACCCATGACCTGTGGGTTTCCCTGGACCAGCATATTTTCGCTTATCTGGAATCGGTGAATCTGCGCCATCTGGTGGAGGCGATGTCGAGCAGGCCGGACGCGGCGGGAGAGGGGTGAATGGTCTATTTCGACCATAACGCCACGACTCCGGTACGCGAGGAGGTTCTGGCGGCCATGCTGCCCTACTGGCGGGAGCGGGCGGGCAATCCCTCTTCGGTCCACGGCATGGGTCGGGCGGCGCGGACGGGCCTGGATACGGCGCGGCGTCAGGTGGCGGCGGCGGTGGAGGTGCATGAGAGCCAGGTGATCTTCACCAGCGGCGGTACCGAAGCCAACAATCTGGCCCTGATGGGAGTGGCGGCAAGCCACGGTTTCCGGGGGCATCTGCTGGTCGGCGCGGTGGAACATCCCTCGGTGCTGGAGATGGCCCGATCCCTGGAACGGCGCGGCATGGAGCTTTCCCTGGCCGGGGTGGGGCCGGGCGGCCGATACGATCCGGAAGAGGTGGCATCCTGTCTGCGGCCCGATACCCGGCTGGTCAGCCTCATGCTGGCCAACAACGAAACCGGCGTACTGCAACCGGTGGCCGAGGTGGCCCGGCTGTGCCGCGAACGGGATATCCCCTGCCACAGCGACGCGGTGCAGGCCTTTGGCCGGGAAGCGCTCTCCCTCGCCGATCCGGGGGTTGACCTGCTCTCCCTGTCGGCCCACAAAATCGGGGGGCCGAAAGGCGTCGGCGCACTGATCGTCACGCCGGGACTGGCCCTGGAAGCCATGTTGTTGGGAGGCGGTCAGGAGCGGGGACGCCGTTCCGGAACCGAGAACCTTGCCGGTATCGTCGGATTCGGGCAGGCTTGCATTCTGGCGATGCGGGAACGGGAGGCGGCGGCGGAAAAGGTACGTGCCTTGCGTAATCATCTGGAAGAGAGGCTTGGGGCCCTTTTCCCGGAGATGCGTCTTTTCGGTCGGGAAGAACCCCGCCTGCCCAATACCGTTTGTTTGAGTCTGCCCGGAATCGACGGTGAAATGCTGGTCATGGCCCTCGATATGGCGGGCTTTTGCATCAGCAGCGGCTCGGCCTGCTCCTCCGGAAAGACCCGGGTTTCCCATGTCCTCGCCGCCATGGGTGTCGAACCCGCCCTGGCCTCCGGCGCCATTCGCCTCTCCCTGGGGAGCGACAATCGGCAGGAGGAGGTGGAAGGCTTTGTGGAGGCGTTGCACCGCATCGTGCAGCGATTGCTCCGGACCAATCCTTTTTTCTCACCGAACACGACGTTTTCGGGATAAAGAGCAGTCGGCCAGGGTCAAAGAGTCAAGACCGGCCCCACGGGGACGGAAACCGCGGTTCAGGGGTAAGGGCATGAAATTACCGATCTATATGGACTATCAGGCAACCACTCCCGTCGATCCCCGGGTTCTGGAGACCATGCTGCCGTGGTTTACCGAAAAATTCGGCAATCCGGCTTCGCGTTCCCACGCTTTCGGCTGGGAGGCGGAGCAGGCGGTGGAAAAGGGTCGCCAGCAGGTGGCCGAGCTGATTCACGCCGATCCCCGGGAGATCGTCTTCACCTCCGGCGCGACCGAGTCGGACAATCTGGCCATCACCGGAGCCGCCCTTTTCAATCGCGAAAAGGGCAACCATCTGATCACCGTGGTCACGGAACACAAAGCGGTACTGGATACCTGCCGTCACCTGGAATCGGAAGGGTTTCACGTCACCTATCTGCCGGTGCAAACCAATGGCCTGATCGACCTGGAGGCCTTGCAGGCGGCGATGACCCCGGAGACCATCCTGATCTCCGTCATGGCGGTCAACAACGAGATCGGGGTGATTCAACCCTTGCGGGAGATCGGCACGCTGTGCCGGCAACGGCAGGTGCTGTTTCACTGCGACGGCGCCCAGGGCGTGGGCAAAATTCCCCTGGACGTGGAGGAGATGCACATCGATCTGCTCTCCATCTCGGGCCACAAGATCTATGGCCCCAAAGGTATCGGGGCGCTCTACGTGCGGCGGCGGCCACGGGTGCGCATCAAGCCGATCCTGCACGGCGGGGGACATGAACGGGGCATGCGTTCGGGCACACTTTCCACCCCCCTGATCGTGGGTCTGGGCGAAGCCTGCGCCCTGGCCGGCGCCGAAATGGGCGCGGAAAACCGCCGCTTGCAAACCCTGCACGACCGTTTGAAGAACGGCATCCAGTCGCGGCTGACCCATGTGGAGATCAACGGCGATGCCAGACAGCGTATTCCCGGCAATCTGAACATCTCCTTCGCCTTCGTGGAAGGGGAGTCCATGATGATGGCCATCAAGGATGTGGCGGTCTCCTCCGGCTCCGCCTGCACCTCCGCCTCCCTGGAACCCTCCTACGTACTGCGGGCTCTGGGGGTCAGCGAGGAGTTGGCGCATACTTCCATCCGCTTCGGAATGGGCCGTTTCACCACCGTCGAGGAGGTCGATTTCGTGGTGGAAACGGTGGTTCATGCGGTCGAAAAGCTGCGTGCCATGTCTCCGTTGTGGGAGATGGCCCAGGAAGGCATCGATCTGAAAACACTCCAATGGGCTGCGCATTGACACCGGATTGAGGAGACTGTTCCCATGGCCTATACCGATAAAGTGTTGGACCATTACGAAAACCCGCGCAACGTGGGCAGCCTGGACAAGAACGATCCCAACGTGGGCACCGGTATGGTTGGCGCCCCGGCCTGTGGCGACGTGATGAAGTTGCAGATCCGGGTCAACGACCAGGGTGTCATCGACGAGGCCAAGTTCAAGACCTTCGGCTGCGGTTCCGCCATCGCCTCCAGCTCGCTGGTCACGGAGTGGATCAAGGGCAAGACCCTCGACGAAGCCATGGCCATCCGCAACAAGGATATCGCCGAGGAGCTGGCGTTGCCGCCGGTGAAGATCCACTGCTCCGTGCTGGCCGAAGACGCCATCAAATCGGCCATCGACGACTTCCGCCGCAAACAGAGCCAGGTTCAAGGGAGTGAGGCATGAGCGAGACCGCGTTGAGCATGACTGAAAACGCTGCAGTCAAAGCCAGGGAGATGTTGCAGAAACGGGGCACGCCCGAAGCGGCCATCCGCATCGGGGTGACCACGGCGGGTTGTTCGGGACTCTCCTACAAACTCGAATACGCCGATCGGGTCGAAGAGGGCGACCAGCAGTTCGAAAGCCACGGCATACGGCTGGTGGTGGACGGCAAGTCCCTGCTGGTGCTGCACGGCACGGTGATCGATTTCGAAAAGAGCGCCTTCAAATCCGGGTTCAAGTTCACCAATCCCCGGGAGAAGGAACGTTGCGGTTGCGGTGAGTCCTTCAAGGTGTAACGGTCGACCATGAATGCACGAGTTGGTCGTTGCTGGTCCTGCGGCGCCGATCCGGGGGGCGATTTTCTCTGCCGGCAGTGTGGCAGGATCCAACCCCCGGATCCGTCCGTCGATTTTTTCACCCTTCTGAACCTGCCTCTTTCCCCCCATCCGGCACACACCGAAATGGATAACCGCTATCGGGAGATCCAGCAGACCATTCATCCGGATCGGTTCACCACGGCGTCGCCTCTCGAACAGCAGTTTTCCATGCAGCAGGTGGTGCGTCTCAACGAGGCCTACCAGACCTTGGGCAACGCTTTGCAGTGCGCCAACTATCTTTTGTCGCTGCTGGGCGGGGTGGAGGATTTCGGGGAGAGACACCACGATGCAGGCTTCCTCATGGGGGTCATGGAGCTGCGGGAAACCCTCGAAGAGGCCGAAACCCGTCAGAATGTGGACGAACTGGATGCCTTGCGCCGGGAGATCGATCATCGGATCCGCCAGGAGGAGACCTCCTGCGGGCAGGCGCTGCAGGCACTTGCCGGGGGAAACGACCTGGCGCGACAGGAGGCGGCCACCCATCTGAATCGCTGGCGTTATTATCAGCGTTTTCAGGAGGAGGTGGAGCGGGTCGAGGAACGGTTGTTGGGTTGAAGCGGGAGGGGTATGCATGGATGTTCTGCTCGATATAGCCGAACCGGGTCAATCCGCCCGACCCCATGAGGGCGGGGAGCGGGAGAGACGGCGGGTGGTGGGCATCGATCTGGGGACCACCTATTCTCTGGTCGCCGCCGTGACGTTGGAGGGCAAGTC
The DNA here is from genome assembly GCA_015231925.1 of Magnetococcales bacterium. NCBI lineage: Bacteria > Pseudomonadati > Pseudomonadota > Magnetococcia > Magnetococcales > Magnetococcales bacterium. Next base: position 1,810 of record JADGAQ010000196.1, on the reverse strand, counting down.
GAGCTGTATTCCCGATGATCGGGGCGCCTTCAGTCTGCCCTCGGTGGTGCATTACGCGGCGGAGGGTGACATCCTGGTGGGGGAAGAGGCCCGCGCTCGCGCCGTTGCCGAGCCGGAAGCCACCATCGTTTCGGTGAAGCGTTTCATGGGGCGGGGTTTGGCGGACCTGGCCAAGGCGCCGTTCCGGGGCAGCTACCTTCTGGAAGAGGGCGAGGGCGGCATGTTGCGCTTTCGCGTCCGGGAGAGGCGACTCTCCCCGGTGGAGGTTTCGGCTGAGATTTTGAAAACGTTGCGTCGGCGTGCCGAAGAGGCTCTGGGCGGCAGCCTGTTTGGGGCGGTCGTCACCGTGCCGGCCTATTTCGACGACGCCCAACGCCTGGCCACAAAGGATAGTTGCCGTTTGGCCGGATTGGAGGTGTTGCGTCTGGTCAACGAGCCCACGGCGGCGGCACTGGCCTACGGTCTGGATCATGGGCAGGACGGCTGTTACGCCATTTACGATCTGGGCGGGGGCACCTTCGACATCTCCATTCTCAAGCTGGATCGGGGTGTTTTTCAGGTACTCTCCACCGGCGGCAATTCGGCGCTGGGCGGGGATGACTTCGATCAGCGACTGGCGGCCTGGATGTTGGAGCAGGCCCGGATCGGGCAGGTGGATCCCTCCCTGTGGCAGGAGATGCGCGCCCTGGCGCGTCGCGCCAAGGAGGCGCTGACCGGGGCCGACAGCGTGACGGTCGACGTGCCCGCCCCCTCGGGTCGGATCCCGCTGACGGTGAGTCGCGAAGTGTTCGAAGGGCTGATCGGGGATCTGGTGCGCAGTACCGGTGTGGCCTGTCGACGGGCCTTGCGGGATGCCAACCTGGAGCCGGAACGGTTGCAGGGGGTCGTTCTGGTGGGTGGGGCCACCCGGATCCCCCTGGTGCGGCGTCATGTGGCCGAGTTCTTCGGCAGGGAGCCGTTCGCGGATCTCGATCCCGACCAGATCGTGGCCCTGGGCGCCTCGCTTCAGGCCAATCTGCTGGCGGGCAACGATCGCACCGACATGCTTCTGGTCGATGTGATTCCGCTTTCGTTGGGGGTGGAGACCATGGGTGGCTTGGTGGAGCGCATCATTCCGCGCAACAGTCCCATTCCCACCGCCCGCGCCCAGGAGTTCACCACCTTCAAGGATGGCCAGACGGCCATGGCCATCCATGTGGTGCAGGGCGAACGCGAAACGGTGGACCAGTGCCGATCCCTGGCCCGTTTCGAATTGCGGGGCATTCCGCCCCTGGTGGCGGGCGCGGCGCGCATTCGTGTCACCTATCAGGTGGATGCCGACGGGCTGCTTACGGTCACGGCGCGAGAGCAATCCACGGGGGTCGAACAGACCGTGGCGGTGAAACCCAGCTACGGCCTCTCGCCCGGTGAAATCGAAAACATGCTCAAGGAGGCCATGCTTCACGGCGCGGAGGATTTGGAGGAGCGGGCGCTCCGGGAGGCGCGGGTCGAGGCCAAACGGGTGCTGCTGGCCGTGGAAAACGCCCTGCAACAGGATGGCGATTTGCTCTCCGCCGCCGAAAGGGCGGCCATCCACGATGCCATCGATGCCTTGCGTCGCGCCATCGAGGAACGGGGCCATCGGGAACTCGAAGCGGCCATCAAGGAGTTGGATCGGGCCACGATCGGTTTCGCCCAGCGTCGCATGGATACCCACATTCGCGCCACCATGACCGGCCATAAGCCGGAGGAATTCCTGTAACCCGGGTATCTGTTTAGACATACGGGGGTTCGGGGGGGATTATCCCCCCCGACGGGTCCAGGGCAGCGC
>JADGAQ010000195.1 GCA_015231925.1 Magnetococcales bacterium | reverse complement strand
TCACCGTCTTGCGCCTTGCCAGGAACCAAAATCCGGCAAATGTCAACACGCCCTAACAGGCGGACTCCTCCTGTTTTTTATAGCGCACCACCATCACCGGAGTCCGCCAGCCCCCGGCTTCCATGACCTGACGGATTTCCGCTCCCTGCGCCATCATATCCATGGCCGCGCCAACCCGGCAGGAGAGCCCCGAAATACGTTCACCGTCCAGACCCGCCTTGGCGGCCATGCGTTTCAGAGCCCGCACCACCCCCCGGTCGCTCAAACGCCCCCCCACCAGTCCGCATTTGTCGATACCCCGGAACAAGGCTCCCCCGTCGATGCCGGCGCTGCGGATCCAGCGGCGCAGTCGCTGCACCGCCATCACGCCCAGTTTTTTGCCGGCATGGGGGACGCTTTCCATGCCGTTTTCACCCTTTTCCACCACCCGTGCCGTACCGTCACCGTAAAATCGCAGATTCTCCAGATCCAGGGCAGCCAGGTCGGAACGACGCAGCATCGAATCGTAAGCCACCAGCAAAATGGCGCAATCCCTCAGGTCCCGCAGGTGATCGCCGGTGCTGGCCAACATCTGTTCAAGATTGTCACGATGGATCGGTTGGATCCCCCCACCATCCCCACGACCACCCTCTCTTTCCAACAGGGTGCGCACCTCCCGGGAACGAGTCGGATCCGCAAGCCCGTCCCGTCGGTGCATCAGCGAAATGGTGGACAGATAGCGCCTGACCGTTGCCGTAGCGCGCAGTTCCTGCATCTCCGACAAAAATCGAGCCACCGTGGCCGGTTGGGCGGGATGCCCCACCAGACCATTCTCCTCACACCAGTGCAGAAAACAGCGTGCATCCGATGATCGGGCCTTTCGGGTGCGACTGGATAGCCCGGTATTGAGCGCTTCGTCCACCCCCTGTGGAGATCGGGTGACCACCCCTCCCTCCGAAACAACCGGAGACTTGCATACCATCCCTTCCGCCGCTGCCGCCATGCCGTTCATTCCCGCACCTCGTTCGAAGGCTATCTCCCCGATTTTTCGAGCGTGGCAAGGCTAGCAAAGCCAAATGAAATAGTGATGACATTCCCGTAACAAATCGCCAAACGTCCCCGGACCTATCACGTCGTTTGGCGGGAAACATCGCGGTTATTTATTAATATTTCTTATTGGTTGACAGGAACCATGAATGATTTTTATGGGTATCGCACTATATTCATTTATTGATTCCTTGGAATCTCCCCGTAACCGCACCTCCGGAGCGGTCCTTGATTTTCAACCTTGTTGCCCGCCATTCGGAAACTTATCCTGGGGCGGTCATGTACGATCAACGCCCTGCCCTATCCGCCCGGGATATCAAACAGCATGAAAGAGACGCTCCTTCAGATTCAAAGACGGCTGCAGAAAGGGGGCTACTCCCATCCGGACCAGCTCCGGCTGAATCTCTGCACGGCTCTGTTCAGTGCCCTGGGCTGGGACCTTTCAGACCCCAAGGAGGTGGACTTCAGCTTCATTCCCCCCTCCGGCTCCACGGAACAGGCCCGATTCCTCGCCCTGAGGCCCGCGGGACACCCCCACCCCTCGGCCATCGTCCAAATCATGTTCCAGCCGGTTGGCAAAGAGACCCCGCTGTATCTTCAACCGCCCATACCGTTTCATATTCTGACGGATGGAACGAACTGGCGTTTCTATTTCCTCGAAGCCCGGCAGACCACGACGGACAACTGTTTCAAGACATTCAACCTGCTGCAGACCCCGGCGGAAGAGGTGGAAAATTTCCTGCGGCAGTTCATGAGTGTCGAGGTCCATCATGACAATTCGGCCTGTGAAAAACTGGAACGCAAGCTGACCCTCAATACCCAGAAACGACTGGAACCCTTGCGACAGTTATTGCCCAAAGCGCAGCTTCTGGCCACCCGGCCCCCGAATCCAACCCTGGAGCGGGCCATGCAGGCCCTGGTGGCCCGCATGGGGCTGCTGATCACCCCGGAGGAGATTCATCAATTCCTCGAAGAACAATCGCAGCAGGCGGATGTCGCCCAAACCACGGCCAGCGTGATCACCTCCCGGGAAAATCGGGAGTGGACCGAACCGGTGACGGGCATGGTGTTTCTATGGGTGCCCGCCGGCAGCTTCACCATGGGCAGCCCGGAGGAGGAACCCGGTCGGCAACCCAATGAAGGACCGCTGCATCAGGTCACCCTGGACAGTTTCTGGCTCTCCAAATATCCCGTCACCCAAGCCCAGTGGCGCACCGTCATGGAAAGCGGCAACCGCTCTTCCGCCTGGGCCCGCAATCGCCCCAAATCCCGGGAAGAGGAGGAGCAGGAGGCCAAAATTCGCGCCCAACAGGAGGCCTCCGCCCTTTTTCCCGTGGAAAACTGTCTTTGGGAACAAACCCAGGAGTTCATCACCAAGCTGGGCCTGCTCGGCGGCAGTCAGGCCAAGCAGTTGCGACTGCCCACGGAAGCCGAGTGGGAGTACGCCGCCCGGGCCGGCACCACCGGCAGTTACTTTTTCGCCGAATCACGGGATAATCCCCTGGACGACTATGCCTGGTATTCAACCAATTCCCTGACCCGTCTGCAAAAAATCGGCTTGAAAAAACCCAACCCCTGGGGCTTTCACGATCTGCTGGGCAGCGTCTGGGAATGGGTTGCCGATCTTTATGCCCTGTATGGCCAGGAGAGCCAGTCCAATCCCACCGGCGGCCGTGCCGGCGACCTGCACGTTCGCCGCGGAGGCAGTTATCGCAGCAACGCCAAAGCCTGCCGGGTTGCCCGACGCAACCAGGTCAAAGTCGATGCGGCAGAACTGCAAAACAGCGGGGGGCTGGGATTCCGCCTGGCCAAACCCGATTCGAACTGATTCCTCATGAACACGCTATTTTCGAGGAGCAAGCCCCCATGCCCCCACTGGTCCTGATCGTCGAAGATGAAGCCGATCTGGCCGCCAGCCTGGAATATGGGCTGAAACAGGCTGGATTCGCCTGCAAGATCGCCCCGACGGGACAGGCCGCCCTGGAAGCCTGCTGTGACAAACCCGTTCCCGACTTTGTTCTTTTGGACCTCATGCTGCCGGATATTTCCGGCATCGATCTCTGCCATCAACTGCGGAGGTACGGCCAGACCCGCCATCTACCCATCCTGATGCTGACGGCCAGGGGTGAAGAGCCGGATCGGGTTCTGGGGCTGGAAAGCGGGGCTGACGACTATATGGCCAAACCCTTCTCCATGCGCGAACTCGTGTTGCGCATCAAAGCCATTCTCAGGCGACCCGCTCAGCAGATGGTCCCCGGTCAGGACAAATGGCAGGCCGGACCACTCACCCTTTTTCCCGTCACCCAGGAAGTCCGTTTTCAGGATCGGAAACTGACCCTGACACCCCTGGAATTTCGGCTGTTGGAATCCCTGATCCAGGCGGGCGGTGCGTGTCTGAACCGAACTCAACTGTTATCCGCCGTCTGGGGTGGCCAATTGGATCATCATCCCCGAACCGTGGATGCTCACATCAATCGACTGCGGGAAAAAATGGGCATGGCCGGTATCCTGGTTGAGACCGTTCGCGGTCTCGGCTATCGTTTTCGCCTCCCGCCCACACCATGACCACCCGACTGGGTATCCGCGGCAAGCTATTTCTCACTTCCCTCGGCATGTTCCTGCTGGTGGGACTGCTCTTCGAACTCTACCTCACCAAAGCCATGCGCTCGTGGGTGGAATCCTTCAGCGTGGAAGAACTGGTCCGGGAAGCGAAGTCCCTCGCCGTGGCGCTGGAAGGCTATCACGGCAAGGAACTGCACGATCCGACGGCACTCCCGGCATTGATCTACCAGCTGGGGGAGGCCGGGAAGAAACGCATCACCCTGATCGACCCCCAAGGCAAGGTTCTGGCCGATTCCGGCGTCGATCCGGCAACCGTATCCACCCTGGACAACCACAATTCCCGCCCCGAGGTCATCGCGGCCCGGGAAAAAGGGCTGGGTCTTTCTCAGCGTTTTTCGGACACCCTCAAGGCTTCCATGCTCTATGCCGCCACACCGTTGAACGGATACGGCGGACAGTGGATTCTCCGTCTCCAGGTCTCCCTGGCCCAGGTGGACGAAACCATCTCCCATGTGCGGCTGGTTCTGTTTATCGCGGGAATTCTGGGTCTGGTGACCGCCATGCTGGTCTCGGCAATCCTGGCCCATGTAACCACCCGGCGCCTGCGGCAAATGGTGCATCAGGCCATGGCCATTGCGGATGGCCATCAGGTGGGATTGCTGGAAACCTCCTCCACGGACGAAATCAGCGGCATTGCCGGCTCCTTCAACCGTGTCAGCCACTCCCTGGCCAACGTGGTCGCCACCCTGGCCCAGGAAAAACACCGTTTTGAAACCGTTCTGGACCAAATGAGTGAGCCGGTCTTCACCCTGGACGAACGGAATCGGGTCAGTCTGATCAACCGGGCCGCCTTGATGTTGATACAACGCCTGGACAGCGAAGAGGCTTTGGGACTGCCGTTGACGATGATGCTCCCCGTCCCGGAAATCGAGGCTATGCTTCAGGAGGTGAACAATGAGGCGGAGGTCTCCATCTCATTCAGCCTTGGAAAAGGCGAAGAGGTGCGCCGTTTGAGCGCCCACGCCAAACCCCTGACCAACCGCGGGGGCACCTTGATCGTATTGCACGACATTACCGAAATGTATCGCCTGGAAAAGATGCGGCGCGAATTCGTGGCCAATGTCTCCCACGAACTGCGCACCCCGGTAAGCGTGTTGATGGCCAATAGCGAAGTTCTGCTCGACGGCGCCATTCACGACCCCCAAGCCGGACCTTCCTTGCTTCAAGCCCTGCATCGCAATGCCAACCGACTCTCCCTGATCATCAACAAGCTGTTGGAACTTTCCAAGATCGACTCGAAAAAATATGCCCTGAAGTTGGAGACAATCAATCTGTTGCAGGAGAGCGCTGTTTGGCTGCTGGATATGCGCCCCCGCCTCTCCGAAAAAAACATCACCCTCGAAGTCGCCATTTCCGCTGACCATCTGCTCCTGGCCGACCCTCACGCTCTGGGCCATGTCATGATCAACCTGCTCGACAACGCCCTCAAATACACCCCCAACAACGGTCAGATTCACCTGCGCTCCCAGGCAATGCCCCATTCTCTCATCATCGAAGTGGAGGATAACGGACCGGGGATTCCCCCGGAGCATTGGCCGCGGATTTTCGAACGCTTTTACCGGGTCGATGCTGGCCGGGCGCGGATTTCCGGAGGGGCCGGATTGGGTCTGGCCATCGTGAAGAACTTCGTCGAAGCCATGGGAGGGCGGGTTGGCGTCGGAGCGGGTAAACAGCAAGGTGCCCTCTTCTGGATCACACTGCCCATTCCCGACCCCATTCGTTGAGATCCTGATCGCTTGAACCAATTGCATTTCTGAAAAGCGATTATTCGCGACGGGTTACATGAACTACAATATATAGATTAGGTTATGTAATATTAGATCTTACATAATTTAATAGAACGACTTGCAATCTATCGCAGTTGTTCATTTGCTTTTGACCATACGACAAGGATCGACCTTGTCGGGATCCTCCGCCACCGGGGTAAACCACACATACTGATGATCCGGCGCAAAGGAGCGGCGCACTTCGGCCAACTCCTCCCGAACAGGCATTTGCAGGGAATTGCCCTCTTCCCGCAAGCCGATATTCACCTGTATCCAATCCGGTTGACGCACCGCAACCCGTTCGTATACCCCCATGTCGTATTGGGTATGACCCGCCCCCAGAATGACCACAACCGGCTCTCCCGGCGTCTCCCCGGCCATGGTGACGATAGACTCCGCCATGGCTTCGTTGCGGGCCAGCCAGGTTTGATACAGTCGCTCCAACAACCCCTCGCCCGCCATACCACAATGCGAGTTGGCAAACTGTTCCTGCATCAAGAGGCGATAGGAGGCATTCTCCAGCGTACTTTTCACCAGGAACCGCTTCTCCAGAGCCACCATTTTACCCAAACCAACGCGGGCCATACGGCTGCGAACCCCGGTGGGAAGATCCGCCCCGAAAACCATCAGTCCTTTCTGTTTGGCCAGGGCAAGGAGAGGGAAATAGTCGGACCACTCCGGACGATGCTCCCAATTGAGCCGGCGGCGCAAGGCCCTCTCCTCCTCATCCGCCGAACGGTTGGGCATCATCGGAGAAGTGTTGCCCTGAACGAAGGAGAGCAACAACCCCGTCTCCTCGCGAGAAAAAAATTCAAATCCGATAACGGGCTTACGCCCTCTGGCCACCAGTGACTCAAGAATCAGACGTTGCATGCGGTGATGATGGGGATTGTCGTGTTTTTCCCCCAGATAGACCACCCGAGCCTTCTCCATCAGGGAGATCATCTCCTCGAAGGCGGGCTTCCGTCCGTCGGTCGTACTCACCACTGGCCAGCGTTCCGCTTCCATGACAGGTTCCACAAGCCTCTGACACCCAGTCAGTACGACGATCATCAGCAACCCGAGGGAGAATCGAAGGGACATGCCCACCTGCAGTTCTCAACGAAGACACGGGAAAGGGGAAAGGGCCAATCACAAAAAAAGGGAGCCTTTTCAAGCTCCCTTTTGCATTTTTTGGACGGTGTGAGACGGTGAATCAGACAAGGTTGGCTCCCTGGGCCGGACTCGAACCAGCGACCCGATGGTTAACAGCCATCTGCTCTACCAACTGAGCTACCAGGGAACACCGCACCCGGGACCGGAGGCCGAAACCTCCCCCCCGCGAGCGAAGGCAAATATAAGGGAAATAGCGGACGGGAGCAACCCATTTTCGTAGGGGAAAGTGAATTCCGTTTCCCCGTGGCAAACGGATCGGGGGACCCTGGCAGGCATTCATGATCTGTTAACGATTCTACAAAATTGTTCAGGGCTTTCAAGCCCACTCCTGCGCTGAAATATCCAGGATGAAATTGATTTATCAGTACATGCTTATATTCTAAAAAACATTGTTGCAACAGTTAGTTACAAATCGTGATTTTGCGTTTGCGTTTCGCTTTCGCAAAAGAAGAAATTATTGCGGAGATCAAGTTTTTCTTGCTTTTTGGGGCCAATGTTTCCAAATTAATAAAAAGCGGGTGCAACGAACGGAAGCCATTTCTGGCCTTGACGGAGGATTCCATGGAACTCAATCGTCCCAGCAATCAGTTACCCCCCAAACTGGAACAGTTCACCCCTCACAAGGAAAAGATCAACTCCCCCATGGAAATCGTCTCCGGTGAGGTGATCTCGGTATACGATGACCAGGTCTGTGTCGCCACGCGCTACGGATTGATCGAAGTGGGGGGTTACGGTCTGAAACCGGATGATCAGGTTGTGATTCAGGAGGGTTGGGCCGTGTTGAAACAACCGTTCCACAATTGGGGATTCCGCCTGTAGGATCCCGTCAGAGCCTGTCCGGCAGTCAGCACCTGACCCTCGATCATCCGATGGGGGGATCTATTCTGTTCTCTGGAACGCACGAGGCGCAATATTCCATTTCTGTTTCATTGGTTCATTAATACGGGGGTCCGGGGGTGATTATCGCCCCCGGCTGAGGTTGGACTCGGGCCCTCCACGGCCCTCGCCCTTCGGGCGCCGCTTTGCGGCGTCCAATTCGGCTTTCCTGCCGATTGGTTTTCTCTTGTTCTTTTATTCCCCTGGAAGGGGAGCCTTCCAGGGGAATAA
>JADGAQ010000194.1 GCA_015231925.1 Magnetococcales bacterium | reverse complement strand
CTCCGGGGCCGACTCCTGCCAAAGCCCCTTGGAGGAACCCCCCGAAGTGCGATACGGCGTCAACGGCTCGGAGACCCCGGTCACGGGGCGGGAATACTCCCTGCGCCCCGAAGCGGCGGGCGGCTGCCACTCAACCGGGGCGGAAGCCCGCGCCGGCAGCACCGCGCTCACCGCTTCCGGGGCGGCCCGCTCCTCCGGCTCCGCCTCCTCCTGTGAACTTCCCGGCTGATAGGTGCGGTGCCCCATGCCCTGCAAACAGTCGCTCAAGGCGCGGCGCACCACGGCGAAAATCTGGTGCTGGTTGCGAAAACGCACCTCCTGCTTGGTGGGATGGACGTTGACATCGACCATTTCGGGATTGAGCTGCAGAAACAGGGCCGCCATGGGATAACGATCCTTGGCCAGCAGATCCCGGAAGGACTCCCGTATGGCCTGGAACAGAATGCGATCCCGAATCCAGCGCCCGTTGACGAAGAGGTGGATGTTGCCGGAACTCACCTGGTTGAGGGTGGGCAGGCCCACCCAGCCATGCACCGTGACCTCCCCCTCGTCGGCCCCCAGCTCCAGACAGTTGCCGGGGAACTCCCCGCCGAAGACCGCGCCCAGCCGGGGGGCCATGGAGCCCCCTTCCGGCACGGCCTCCACGGCGAACACCTCCCGACGGTTGATGACCAAACGCAGGGCGAGATAGGGGGCGGACAGGGCGAAGCGATGCAGCAATTCCTGAACGTGGCTGTTTTCGGTGCGTTCGGAACGCATGAACTTGAGACGGGCCGGAGTGTTGAAAAAGAGGTGCCGCACCGAAACCCGCGTACCGACCGGCATGACCACCGCCTCCTCCGAGACCGGCTCCCCACCCCGCAGATGCAGGCCGATTCCCGCCGCTTCGCTTTCCACCCGTGATTCGAGATCGAAATGGGAGACCGAAGCGATGGAGGGCAGCGCCTCGCCCCGGAAACCGAAGGTGGCGATACTGAAGAGATCCTCCTGAGAGGTGATTTTGGAGGTGGCGTGTCGTTCCAGGCAGAGCCGCGCCTGGGGAGGCGTCATGCCCCAGCCGTTGTCCGCCACCTGGATCAGCTCCCGACCGCCCCCTTCCAGGCAGACCTCCACCCGTGAAGCCCCGGCGTCCAGACTGTTTTCCAGCAACTCCTTCACCACCGAGGCGGGACGTTCCACCACCTCGCCGGCGGCGATCTGATTGGCCAGCACCTTGGGCAGCAGGCGGATTTCGGGTCGTGTGGCGCTCACGGCACTCCTCCGGAAGGATAGGGACAAAAGTCCACCGGACAACCCTGGCAACGGGGACGCGACAGGCAGTGCGCCTTGGCCAGAGCCACGATCAGGGCGTGCAACTCCCCCAGAACCGCAGCCTCGGCAGGCATGGCCTCCTGCACCCGGCGTTGCATCTCCGCATAAGGGGTGGAACGCGCCGCCCAGCCGAGACGCTCCCACAAACGCCAGGTATAGGCATCCACCACGAAGAGCGGCAAGCGGGCCCCGTAGCAAAGGATGGAATCGGCGGTTTCGGGACCGATGCCGTGGATTCCCAGCAAGGCGAGGCGCTGTTCCGCCCCCGGCAGGGCAAAAAACCGCGCCGGGCTGTCGTCGAACGCGGCGAAAAACCGCGCCAGAGCCTGAAGCCGACGCATCTTCTGCCGAAAGAAGCCCGCCGGGCGCAACAGCTCCCAACCCTGCTCCTCCGGCAATCCCCGGAGGGCGGCGAAGTCGAGCAGACCCCGCTCGTCGAGAGCCGCCACCACCTTGGCCGCCTGCTGCCAGGCGGTGTTCTGCACCAGCACCGCCCCCACCATCATCTCCACTTCCCCCCTGGCGGGCCACCAGCCCTGGGGACCGAAGCGGGCCAGAAGCCGGGCGTGGAGTTCAGGAACCCGCCACGTCACAGGCATCGCCCTCGGCGCGCAGAATGGAGATCTCCTCCCGAGTGAGAAAACGCAAGCCCCCCGTCGGCAGCTCCCCCAGGGTCAGGCCGCCGTGACCCACCCGGATCAGCCGGGCCACCTGCAATCCCAGGGTTTCGAAGATGCGGCGCACCATGCGGTTGCGCCCCTCCCGCAAGGTCAGGGTGTACCAGGCCTGCTCGCCACGGGTCCAGTCGAGGGTGGCCTCCAGCGGACCGGTCGGGCCGTCTTCCAGCGTCACCCCCGCCTGCAGCGCCGGCAGACACTTTTCCGCCCCCTTGCCCCGCACCCGCGCCCGATAGATGCGGGCCGCGCCATGACTGGGGTGCTGCAGCCGCTGCGCCAGATCCCCGTCGTTGGTCAATAGCAGCAACCCCTCGGAATTGAAATCGAGCCGCCCCACCGAAACCACTCGCGGCAGCCGGGGATCGAGCATCTGGTAGATGGTGGGCCGCCCCTCCGGGTCGCTGCGGGTGCACAGCACGCCCTTGGGCTTGTGCAACATCAGATAGACCTTGCGCTGCTTCTGTACCCCCACCTCCTTGCCGTCGAGGGCCACCTGATCGCCCCGCACCACCTTGACGCCCTGCTCGGTCACCACCACGCCGTTGACCGCCACCCGCCCGGCGGCAATCCACTTCTCCCCCTCGCGACGGGAACAGAGTCCGGCATCGGCCAGCCACTTCTGCAGCCGTACCCCTTCCACCTGCACTTCAGCCATGGAGCGCCCCCGCATTCGGCAGGCCGATCACTTCCGCCACCCGCACCAAAACCTTCAGGGCCCGCTCCCGCGCCCGTTCCGCCCCGCTGATCAGCAGGCGCGACAACTCACCCCGATCCGATACCAACTCCCGATAACGCGCCTGCACCGGCTGCAGCAATTCGGCCACCACCTCGCCGGTCTCCACTTTGAGTTTGCCGTACTGGTTGTGGCTGAAGTGGGCCAAGGCCTCCTCCGTACTCGCCCCCCTGGCGGCGCACCAGATGTTGAGCAGATTGCTCACCCCCGGCTGCCCCGCCTCGTCGTGGCGAATCACCCCCAGGCTGTCGGTCACCGCCTTCTTGAACTTGCGCAGAACCACCTCCGGCGGATCCAGCATCATCACCCTGGCCAGATCCGATTCGGCGCTTTTGGACATCTTTTTCGTCGGCTCCTGCAGATCCTTGACCCGTGCCCCGCTGGGCGGAATGAAGGGCTCGGGCACCTTGAGGGTCGTCGGCCCGTACAGGTTGTTCATGCGCACCGCGATATCCCGGGTCAGCTCCAGATGCTGCTTCTGGTCTTCACCCACCGGCACCCGATCGGTGTCGTAGAGCAGGATGTCGGCGGCCATCAGCACCGGGTAGGTGAAGAGCCCGGCGTTGATGTTCTGATGGTGGCGTTGCGCCTTGTCCTTGAACTGGGTCATGCGCTCCAACTCCCCCATCTGGGTAAAGGTGGAGAGAATCCAGGCCAGCTCCGAATGGGCGGAAACCGCGCTCTGAATGAAAACCAGGGACTTGGCCGGATCGATGCCGCAGGCCAGATAAAGCGCCGCCAGATCGAGGGAGCGCTGCCGCAACTGCGCCGGATCCTGCCGCACCGTGAGGGCGTGCAGGTCGACGATGCAGAAGATGCAGTCATGATCCTCCTGCAGACGCACCCATTGCCGGAGCGCCCCCAGATAGTTGCCGATGGTCAACTCCCCGGTGGGTTGCGCCCCGGAAAAGACGACCGGTTTTGCGGATGCCTTGTTCATGCGTTGTTGTTCTCCAGTTTGACAGCCTGTTTAAAAGAGGCGGGAGAGGCGTTGAAAATCACGGCATTGGTCCCCACTGCTCCAGAGAAATGACCCGGTGCGCCCAGGGCGTATTCGTCAAACACGAGACCAAACGCCCGTCTGCGGTAACCGGTGGAACATTTTCACGCTCAGCCAACGCCAGGTAATAACAATCATAAATAGGGTGATCAATCCGCAAGGCGATGGCCAGGGCCTGCGAGGACTCTTCCACCACAGGGATCAGGCGCGAAAAAAAACGTGGAAGCCTGGAAACAATCTCCTCTCCTGGACCTTTGCCAATCCTGCCGCTTCGAATCATCTTCCAGACGGCATTGCTCACTTCAGGTACAATCCATTCCGGAGCGAGCAGTTCCCCTTCCGTTTCAAGAATCCTCACCGCCTGCTCCGCCCCCGGCTCATCCGACAGGAACCACTTCAAAGCGACGCTGGCATCAACGATAAGTTTCATTATTGTCCCTGTCTTCCCGGATCAGGAATTCCGCCGATGGCCAATTCCTTTCGGACTGATTCGGAGAGAGCATGGCACGAATCCGTTTCATCTCGGCCACACGTTCTTCGCGGGAAAAGGGCGCTCCAATCTCCGGGTCCATGAATTCTCCGACACCCTTCGAGTCGACAGAACTCCGGGTGAGGCCTTCCCCTGCGGAAATGGGCATAACCCCGGAGAGCATCTCCCGCAAGGCGAACTCCAGCGAAATATGTTGCGAGGCGGCTCTGGCTCTAAGCCGTTCAATAATCGCCTCATCCACATCATGAATCACCAGTTGTCCCATGGCACGCTCCTTTCAGCCTATACCGAAAGCCCCGCGATGGCGTAGAACTGCCGCAGCAGATAGCGCAGCGGGCCGTGGAGCAGGCTGCCGAAACCGCCGGTCATCACCAGGAGGATGATCAGCGGCATACCGAAACGCTCCAGGCTCATCCAGAATCCCTGAGCCGCTGCCGGCAGAACCGACTGCACGATGCGTCCTCCGTCCAGCGGAGGCAGGGGGATCAGGTTGAACAGGGCCAGCACCCCGTTCATCTTGATGGAGGCGATCAGTATACCTCCCAGAACGGTGACCAGATAGGGCATGAATCCACCATGGCTCACCACCTGGGCAAGCATCAGGGCGCTGAGGTAGGCCAGCAGGAGGTTCATGGCGGGTCCGGCCAGGGCCACGCAAAAGAGTCCCAGACGTTTGGAACCCCGGAACAGACCCACGTTGATGGGCACCGGTTTGGCCCCGCCGAAGGCGATGGGCTGGTTCATGGTGTAGGAGGTGACCACCACCATGACCAATGGCACCAGGATGGTCCACACCGGATCGATATGAGGCAGCGGATTCAGTGTCAGTCGTCCGTGTTGACGGGGGGTGGGATCCCCGAAACGGTCGGCGACGAAGCCGTGGGCCCATTCGTGAAAAGTGGCCCCCAGCAGAACGCCCGGCCCCCAGATCAAGACGTTCCACACGATATCCTGCCAGGCGATGGTCATGGTCAGGGCTTCTCCTTACCCGCGTGGGGAGGGGACAGAGACAGGGCCTCGTCGAGGGCCTCCATGAACTGTCCCACATTGAGCGGCTTGGTCAGATAACGACGGAAACCCGCCGCCAGACCCCGTTCGATATCAGCCGGCAGCGCGTTGGCGCTGACCGCCAGCACCGGACACGTCGACAGTTCCGGGTGCTGCCGGAGTCGCCGCAACACCTCATAACCATCCATGCCCGGCAGGTTGATGTCCAGTAAAATCACGTCCGGGCGCTGCACCCGCGCCAGTTCGAGCCCGATGCGGGCGTCCGGGGCGCTCTTCAGGCGGATGTCGGCCCGGCGGCGCAGCAGATGTTCCACCAGTTTGATATTGGCCGGGGTGTCTTCGATATAGAGCAGGGTGCGTTCGTAGGTCCGTCCGGACCAGCCCAAACCCTCCTCCTCCACCAGACGCCCCGCCGATTCATCGTCTTCGAGACGGGCCGCCACCGGCAACTCCACCCAGAAGAGGCTGCCCTCCCCCGCCCGGCTGCGCAAACCGATATCCCCTCCCATGAGCTGGATCAACCGCTTGCAGATGACCAGACCGATTCCGGTGCCTTCGGTATCGCCCGACTCCGCCCCCAGCCGGTTGAAAGGCTCGAAGACCTCATCCAGCCGCTCCGCTGCGATACCGATCCCCGTGTCCGCCACCTCCACCCGAACTCGTCCGCTCTCCGCCGGATGACAACCCAGCCGCACGGCTCCGCCTTCCCGATTATACTTGATGGCGTTGGAGAGCAGATTGAGCAGCACCTGTTTCAGACGGGTGCGGTCCCCCAGAACCACATAGCGCAAACACTCCCGGATCTCACCACCCAGCAGGATGTTGCGCTGCCGCGCCAGGGGCATCATCAGGTTGAGACACTCCTCCACCACCTCCCCAAGAGCCACATCCTCCAGGGTGAGCTGCAGGCGCCCCGCCTCGATGCGGGCCAGGTCCAGCACTTCGTTGATCAACTCCAGCAGATGATGCCCCGCCCGGATGATCTCGCCGATGCTGTCCTTCTGTCCCACCGTCAACGGCTCCAGGGGATCCGACTCCATCAGTTGGGCAAAGCCCAGGATGGCGTTCATCGGCGTGCGCAGCTCATGGCTCATGCTGGAAAGGAACTGGGACTTGGCCTGATTGGCCTTTTCCGCCGCCTCCTTGGCCTGACGCAACTCCGTTTCGGCCTTCTTGCGGTTGCGGATGTCGATGATCACCCCGGTGAACAGACGTCGCCCCAGAAAACGGAACTCGGTGACGGAGACCTGAATGGCCACCAGGGTGCCATCCTTGTGCAGTCCTTCCATCTCCCGCGAAAAACGCACCATCTCGGGATGCCGACCTTGATGGATGCGGCTCAACTGATTGCGATGCCGCACCGCGAAGGCCTTGGGCATGAGCATGCTGACATCCCGGCCCACCACCTCCTCTTCGGTATAGCCGAAGATGGCCACCGCCGCCGGGTTGACCAACTCCACCAGCCCATCCTGATCGGTCACCAGAATGCCTTCGGCAATGTTCTCCAGAATGGCGCGCATGCGGGTTTCGCTCTCCCGCAGGGTCAGTTCGGTCTTCTTGCGCAGGGTGATGTCGCTGCCGTAGACGTGACAAACCCCCAACTCCTTCACACCGCTGACCACGAACTGGAAGAAGAGGTTGTCCACCATGGTGCCGAAGCTGACCTCTTCCTCGTTTTGAATGCACTCCTCGATGTCGATCTGCTCCATGCCGGGCAGCAGCTTGCGAATGTTGACCCCCTCCTCCAGTCGGAAGCCCAGACTCATGGCTGCCGACGTATTGGCTTCCAGAATCGTGCCTTCCCGATCGATGCGCAACACCGGAGCCGGATTCATCACCGCGAAGAGGGCCATGCTGCGGGCTTTGCCCTCCGCCTCTTTCTGTCGGGTGATGTCGGTTCGAATGGAAATGAATTCCTGAGGCGAGCCCGACGGCGCCAGAATGGGCACGATGGTGGTTTCGATCCAGTAGAGGACGCCGTTCTTGCGGCGGTTGCAGATTTCACCCCGCCAGACCCGCCCCTGACCGATCGTCTCCCACATCCGGGCGAAAAATTCCGCCGTATGCTGGCCGGAACGCAGAATGCGATGATCCTGACCGATCAATTCATGGGGGGAGTACCCGCTGACTTCGCAGAACCGGCTGTTTACATAGGTGATACGCCCTTCCGCATCCGTGATACTGATGATGGCGTGGCGATTGAGGGCATACTGCATATTCTCCACTTCCTGCAGCGAATGCCGCAGATACTCGTCAACCGTGGAGCGGGCCCGGACCAGACGAATGGCGCGCTGCACCGCCTGCACCAGATCGGTGGGCAACAGCGGCTGATAGAGGCGCTCCTGACGAAAAGGCAGTCCATCCTCACAACGACGCCCCGGATTTTCGGCCACCGACAAAAACAGAACCGGCAGGTTGCCGAAGCGGGCGTGCTGTTCCAGAAGCGTGGCGATTTCCAGAGCC
>JADGAQ010000193.1:4917-7728 GCA_015231925.1 Magnetococcales bacterium | reverse complement strand
TGTTAGGGCGTGTTGACATTCACCATCTTTTGGTCCCTGGCCGCGTTGCAATCCGGTTCGGAATGCTCATGTAGGCGAGCTACACTCCGCTTCCTCACCGTCTTGCGCCTTGCCAGGAACCAAAATCTGGCAAATGTCAACACGCCCTAGTTTATCATTCCTGCGAGGAACCTCCTCGCAGGAATGATAATATGAGGTAAGAATGATTAATTCATATCTAGCGGGTGTGGTGTTTGGAATAGGATTATGGGTAATATTTATTTTGAGTATGGTCTTTTTTGGGTGGCTGCTTTCTGGTTTGCAGTTCTTGTTTTCGATACTGTTCTTTTTCTTTCCTGTTCCACAGTACCTTTACTCCAAACCTATTTTAAGAATGCTTCAAGATCGGAGTTTATTAAAAACTAAAAGGGGTTATCAGTTGGCGTTAGTTCTGCTATTCTTATTGAATATTTACATGTGGGTGTTCATAATTCCACAGTATTAACCTATCATGTTCGTAAGTTTCATGCGTCTTCCTGCTGACTTTTGAATTGAGGAGTCATTCAATGGCTCAAAAGGTGTTTGTCTGGTTTCTGCGGCATTATATCCTCAGTATCTTGATGTTGATGTTCGGGTTTGTCGTTTTAAAGTGGGTGATGTTCCTGCCGACTTGGTATCTGACCTCCAGTTTTCCGGATCGAAAGCCTTTTCTGATGGAGATCGGTAAGCTATTGCAGGAGGGTCGAACGGTATATGGCCCCGGCTTCGATGAGTATTAATGTTTAATAATTTTTGATCATGACGGAGCTGTCCGACGCGAAAATAGCAATATAATCTTGGCGTATTTGCTGGTTAGAAACAATGCGGGTAACTATTCAGACCCCTGCACAGGGCATTCTGAACGTGTCAACGGCCAAAGGAAAAGTCCCAGGGCGCTGCCCTGGAGTGAGTCGGGGGGGATAATCCCCCCCGAACCCCCGTATATCTGAAGAGTTACGCCTTCGGGTCAATAACGGATGCGCGGATGGGCCTCGGCGTCCATTTTCGTTTGGGTGACATTCTATGGACATTATGCCGATCGATGGGATCTTGGGTGTCAATTTGACGGTGACCGAACCGGGTACGGGTATCAACAAGGACCAGGGCAACGAGTTTCCTCCGGGGACGACGGTGGCCGGAACGGATGGCACCCGCTGGATATATGTTCACGCTTCGGCGGCCATTGCACAGTATCAAGTGGTTGGTATTTCCGAGGTCTTCGAGGCGGCGCCGTTGACCAAAGCCATGGCCGGTGATGGCTGGTATGTCGGTTTTGCCCAGGTGGCTTTTGCGGATAACGATTTTGGTTGGGTGGCCATCGAGGGTACCAACATCAAATGCAAGGTCTTGTCCAACTGTGCCAAGGATGTCTCTTTGTACACCTCGAACACGGCGGGGTCGTTGGATGATGCGGCCAGCAACCAGATAAAGATAGACGGTGTGGTGGCGGTTTCGGGGGTGGGGGCGACGGCGCGGGCGGTGACGTTGATGGCCACCGGTCCGCGTTCCGCGACCTTCTGACGGCGGGTCAAAACGGGCATCCGTTCAGACATACGGGGGTACGCCGGGTATGATCCCCCCGGACTCCCCACAGAATCAAAAGATGGTGCATGTGAGGCGGAGGTGGTTTCACGTCCTTCGGCGGGGGGTGGGCTGCGTGTCACATGCCCGTTCGGTCGACCGGACCCCCTGTTGGTATTCCCGAGGGCCAGGCCTTGTTTTGGGAGGGAGGGTTGCGCACAATGCCACTTTTTCATGGCTTTCGTGCTTGGTGGAGTGGACTTTCATGGGTGAACGGCTGACCAATTTACTGCTGGAGTTGCTGGGGCAACTTGATTACACCGCCATTTTTCTGCTTATGGCGGCGGAGAGTTCCATTTTGCCGGTGCCGTCGGAGTTGGTCATGATTCCTGCCGGTTATCTGGTTTCCATTGGCAAACTGGGCTGGTTGGGATGTCTGGTTTCATCCAGTCTTGGTTCCATTGCCGGGTCTTTGGGTAGTTATTATTTGGCGCTTTGGTTGGGTTATCCCATTTTGCAGCGGTTTGGGCGTTATCTGCTGATCACCGAACACCATTTGGAGAAAACCCGCACCTTTTTTGCTCGTCACGGGGAGATTTCCATTTTCACCGGGCGGTTTGTGCCGGTGGTGCGTCATCTCATTTCCATGCCGGCGGGTATTGGGCGCATGCATCTTCCCGCATTTGTTTTTTATACGTTTGCCGGTTCCACTTTGTGGAATGCGGTTCTTTTGGTGACGGGGTATTTTATCGGGGAGAATCGGGAGTGGGTGATGCGGCACACGCCGATGTTCGCCGGGGGGGCGTTGCTTTTTGCGGTGGCGGTCGCGGCGGCATATATCCTGCGGCAGCGGCGGCGGCAGCGGGGTGGGCGCTCCAGCGAAGCGTAATCATCCGCTAATACGGGGGTCCGGGGGGGATTATCCCCCCCGGCGGGGTTCGGGGCGGAGCCCCGAGGTGTTGCCGTGTCCGTTCCTGTCCGTTGCCGTGTCCGTTGCCGTCGCGGTCCGCTGCCGCCAATGAAATCCCAAAAGCTGCCCACCCGCACCCAACGGCTTTATCGCAGCGGACCGCGGGGGGGCAAGGGGGGGCCTCATCCCCCCATCTTTGAACCCGCCCCACGACGAAAAGCCGGGCCAACCCTCCGCATCGAGCCTCACCGTGACCAATCACCTCTCCCGAAGGGAGAGGTGGAGCGCCTCACACAACGGCGCACGTCAACGGCGCACGTCAACGGCGCACGTCAACGGCGCACGTCAACGGCGCACGTCAA
>JADGAQ010000193.1:0-4817 GCA_015231925.1 Magnetococcales bacterium | reverse complement strand
CGGATGGGGGGATGAGGCCCCCCCTTGCCCCCCCGCGGTCCGCTGCGATTCTCAAGATCGTATATGGGATCGGCTTTTCAGGCTTTCACCGGCGGCAGCGGACCGCGACGTCAACGGACACGTCAACGGACAGGAACGGACACGTCAACGGACAGGAACGGACACGGCAACACCTCGGGGCGCTGCCCCGAACCCCGCCGGGGGGGATAATCCCCCCCGGACCCCCGTATATTTCTTCGGCTCGAACCCTGTCTTTACCGCCAGATACCACTGGTTTGGGTTTTCAAATCCGCCAGCGGCATCATCTCCTTGTTGCCGGCCTTCGACACCATCTGGCCCATGCCATCCATCTCCACCCCGCCCTCATCCTCATCGGGCTCCCCCGTCTTCAACTGCAATGCCAATTGCAGTCCCACCGTGCCGATCTCCTTGCCATCCCGCCGGACCGTCTCCATAACGATGACCACCGGTTGCGCCAAAGGCCCCTTCTTCAATTTGAACAAGCCCAACGTCTGCTTTTCCTTCGACTTGGCATAAACCTTTCCAATCCCACCCGGCTCATCCTGTAAATTCTTGCCCAACCCATTGCCCCGAGACGCCGTAAAAACCACATCCCCATTCGAACTGATCAGAAAGAGATCCGTATAGCCGTACTTCATCACATGAGTGTCCACCCAACCCGCATACCGATCCGCCATCTCCGTCCACATCGGCCCGCATATCTTGCGCCCATCGGTATCATAAGCCTCTTCCAGAGCGGTAATGGTCCGTCGGACCTCCTCGCTCGCCGCCATGACACCCAAATCCACGAACCGACGTCCAAACAGCTTTTGGATATCCTCCTGCTGCAGAATCCGCCCACTCTCCAACCGGGCAATCTCCTCGTCCGGAGTCAGGGTCCGTCCTTTAAATACCATGGTGCCAAGTAGTAAAAGAATAACAGGGCCAGCAGCATAGGCAATGAGTTTGTAGCGTTTGGTGAGAACAAGGCGAGACATGGTGGGCCCCTTTCCAGCTTTTGTTAGAAAGGAACAGTCTGATTTCATAAAGATCGTACCATATTGGAGAGGGAATTGGTCAAAAATCGTCAACCGGGAGAAGATTTTCCGTTGCGCTGCGGATAAAAAGAGTAAAAACAGTAAACTAGCCGTTATATCAAAGAGTTGCACACGGTGTCCGGGGCATTTTGTCAAATGCGCAGCTTGAATGATTTAAGATAATCAGAAGGAGTCGGCTGGATGGGGTTGGGCGTCAATCTATGGAAATGGCAACATACAATCCTTGATATAAATATTAGAAACGTAGAACTCAATAAGGAATAACGTGTCTGCAATACTCCCCCTCAAGCTCCCCTAATCCGATTAATAACGTAAAAGAATTAAAATGCTGGATAAGTAGCATGACAATCGAAAGATGGATATTCGATTAGATGTTCCGCGTTTCGTTGGAGTCCCCTTTTCCGAGAGGGTTCCTGTCAGCACCCCGGCTTTGCCTCTGCTCTTTCACCTTGGAACATGGAGAGTAAAATGCCTTACAAAATAGTAAATCTCAAAGAAGCCTTCCAATCACTGCCAAAAGAGGTGCAAAATGGTCGAGATGCACAACCGGACATACCGGAATGGCGTCGTCAACAGCAGCGAGAGGATAATCAGGTTGACTGGGTGATTCGGCGCGCGGATGAAATCCGCGAGGAGAAGGGCTGGTCCGAGATGGACCCCGCCGCAGAGGTGCAGGCCACTTTTGATTCCCACGCGCATCAACGCCAACACGGGGACGGCATCTGGGACTATCCGGGCGGGATGCCGCCGGAGTCGGTGGAAGAGGTTTCGGAGGAGCCTGCCACCCGGGCCGAAAAACGGCTCTGGGAGGACGACCCCATCCCCCTGCTGTCGGACCCGCATTTCGACCGGGGGGTGAAGCGTCTGGCGCTGGCTCAGGTGCAGCGGGAGAATCCCAGTGTGGACTTCTCCTTCCTGGAACCCGAAACCCGCGAGAGTTTTCTCTTCGGCGATAACGGGTTCGCCGCCAAACTGGGGCGGGAAATGCGCCACTGGGGACCCTTTTCACCCGCCGGGGGCGGCTGGGGACAGAGCGCCGCCATGAGCCTTGCCGAGGGTTCCACGGGAGGTGGGGAGTCGGCGGGCCGTTCCGCTGACGAGAAGCCCGGTTCAACGGGCGCTTGGGGAGCCGATGCCCCCTCGGGCGGTTTTGATTTCGGCCTCGGGGCGTCGTCGGATACCTCCGGTTCGGCTTCCGGCGAGGGCGGGTTTGGCTCGACCGGGACTTGGGGAGCCGACTTCCCCTCGGGCGGTTTTGATTTCGGCCTCGGGGCGTCGTCGGATACCTCCGGTTCGGCTTCCGGCGAGGGTGGGTTTGGCTCGACCGGGACTTGGGGAGCGGGCTCCCCCTCGGGCGGTATTGATTTCGGCCGTGGGGCGTCGGCGGATACCTCCGGTTCGGCTTCCGGCGAGGGTGGGTTTGGCTCGACCGGGATTTGGGGGGCCGGATCTGCCTCGGGAGGAAGTGATTTCGGCGGGGCTGCCGATTCCACGCCTTCTCGTGGCAGGGAGTCCGATTCTACCGGTGGCCAGGGGACCGATACCTCCGGCGAATCCGGTTCCAGGGAGACGGGAGTGGGGGGCGCTTGGCAGACCCCGTGGCCTTCCGGGGCTTCCGATAGGGGTGAAGCAGAGGATTTTCCCCCCGTGACCGTACCTCCCGAGTCACCCGGCCGCGAGGCTGATGCCACCCCGGTCGGTACCGCCGGTGGGCAGACGGAAAAGCCCAAGTCCACCGAATTGGATCCCGCCCTGTTTGTGCAGGGAGCGATGGAGTGGGCAGATAAAAATGTACCACTTAAAGATGGTGCAGGCCCTCAATCCGATACAACAGGTTCTGACTGCTCCGGAGCTATTGACCAGATTCTGAGGAATGCCTATGGATATCAGGGATCCTATCACAATACGGCTGATTTTGGCAATCACCCCTTGTTTCGTCCTCTTGGCAAAGGGGAAAAACCTCAACCCGGAGATGTGATCACTATGGATCTTCCGACTGACAGGAATCCTCGAAACAAGCACATGGTGATTGCAGGGCCAGATTTTGGCATCAATGGCAACAATGAGGTCTTGCATATGTCGACTGAAGCCAAGAAGTTTATTCCGCAGGATATTAGAGGGTTAAAAAAAGCAACAAACTTTCGCTATTTCCGCCTCATAAGTAATGGGAAATAAGCGTTCTTGACACCTCAGCAGGAGCCCTTTCCTGACGATGGGCTCCTGCTTTTTTACAGTTAGGGGGGGGAAATTGATTAAACTTTACAGTATGGTGCTTTTTCTGTTTCTGGCTACCGTTGGGGGAGTAAATGCAAAGGTATTGCAAGAATATAGCAATAAAATAGATGCGATGGATCAATCCTCGGCACAGGATACCATTCTGGGGTTTGTTGAGAGTGAATATATGGGGTATCCTTACGCAAGGCATTCCTTATGCGAATATACGAAATACAGTTGGCAAGTTCAAATTGAAAGAGAAGTTATTGCGCAGCGTGGACTGTGTATTGCCTGTCGAACTTACCATATGAATGATAATCCGATACAGATCGTCTTGAGTTACCGACTGGTGGATTTGCAGTTGCAGGAGGATCGTGGTTTGGCGGTAGTGGAATTCGACCGGGTGATGGTCACCGAAGGGGAGGGAATGGATCGGCTGTTCCTGGAGGATCGCAAGCCCCATGACCGTGTGAAATACCAGTTGGAACGTCGTGAGGGGAAGTGGTTTGTGATGGATCCCGGCGTGGCGCGGGTCTCTTTGCCGGGGTTGATGAACCACTATCGGGAGAAGAGTGTAGCGGATCCCCCATTTCAAATTCGAAATGAAGTACTCGTTCTTCCTGAAAATACAAAACCGAACTTTCGTACTCCCAAGTTGAAGGAGGATCTGGAGTCCATCTTGAGAGTCTATAAACGATTGGGCATCCCCGTGGCCGATCAGGGGTGAGCGGTTTTTGTGGGGGCACGTTGATCAGACAAAGGAAAATTTCCATGAGCCGCATACGCCAATGGATTCTGTACACCTTCCTGTTTTTTTCATGCTTTGCAGGAATCGGCAATGAGTTTCTTGACCGCCTGGAGGCGTTGGATGACTCCAGTCCGGAGGAGACCTTGAAACTCTTTCTGGAGGCTGATTATTACGATATTCGCTTTGTACGGGAGATGTTGACACAGATTGATTTCACGGAAGACTCAGGTGGCTCCCCTGACGTTGGCTGTGTGCTGTGTCGGCCATCGGAATATGATAATTGCCCTATCGCCTACATTGGCGGCTATGCCCTGGTTGATTGCGAGGTGGATGGGGATCAGGGGGATGCCACGGTGGTTTATCAACGTGTTGCCGTAAGTTCGGGTATCTGGCACAGTCGAAAATTCGAACTTGATTATCAGGGGGAGGAACGGGTGTGGTTGCAACTGGTGCGCGAGGAGAATAAGTGGCGGATCGTTGATCCGAAAATGCTGCATAACTCTCTTTCCTACTTTAAAAAAAGGTATTTGAAGGAGATTGCGGAAGACGTATTGCGTGCCAGGCAATTTAAAAGATATGGTCATTTCGAGGGTGATCCGGATGATAATGCCGGTACCCGAGCTGCCTGGGAGCTGGTTGATCGGATGGACAGGGGGCTGGAGATGGCGCGGCAGAATCCGTGGACGTTGCGTTCGATTGATAAATGCCGGAGGAAGGTCCGGGTTGAGGGAGATCACGCACCGGAAGGCGCGGCGCATAAGCCGTAGTCGGGAAACAGGGGATGGGGGGAAGGGGGA
>JADGAQ010000192.1 GCA_015231925.1 Magnetococcales bacterium | reverse complement strand
CGCTACCAGAAAAATCGAAAACAAAGCGCCCCCGAAGGCCACCCCCGGTCCCCAACTGCCCCGAAGCCCCAGCAGCAGCCCTCCCAAAACGGCGCAAGCGGCCCCGCCCGAGACCCCCAGGACATAGGGATCGGCCAGGGGATTGCGCAACACCACCTGCAACAGGGTTCCGGCCAAAGCCAGCAGGCCTCCCGTGGCCAGAGCCGCCACCGCGCGCGGCAGACGCAGATCCCACAACAACGCCGCCCCCAGACGCTCCCCCTCTCCGGAAAAACCGTTCCAAAGATCCTTCAGGGAAAGGGATACCGAACCCGTGCCCAGGGAGCCGATCACCACCACCACCCCCAGCAGGATCAGGCCCAACAGAACGAAGCGGGAGCGCCGTTCGCCACGGGAAACCGCGTTCAAAACTCCACGCCCCGGGTAGCGGTCAATCCGGCGGAAAAGCCGTGTTTGAGCAGCTTCATCTCCGTCACCGTATCCGCCAGGGCCACGAGTTCCTCGGGGGCCGAACGCCCCGTCAACACCAGATGGCCGTGCCAGGGGCGCTGTTCCGCCAGGAATGCCGCCACCTCGGCTCCGCTCAGCCAACCGTAGGCCATGGCATAGAGAATCTCGTCCAGAACCACCAGGTCGTCGCGGCGTCCACGAATGCGCTCCCGGCAGAAGTCCCAGATGCGCCGGGAGGTGGCCCGATCCTGTTCCGGGTTTTCGGTATCCCAGGTGAATCCGTCGCCCATGGCGAACCAGTCGATGCCGGGCAGGAGTTTGGCAGCCTTCTCCTCGCCGGTGGGCCACTTGCCCTTGATGAACTGGATGACCGCCACCCGCATGCCCCAGCCCGCAGCACGCATGACCATGCCGAAGGCGCTGGAGGATTTGCCTTTGCCCTCCCCCGTCAACAGCAGCAGCCTCTTCGGCTGGTCACGGGGTTTGCTCATCCAGCCCCCCTGCCCGTGTCGAAACGACCGTGCCGCAGGAAACAGCCCACCTGTTCCGACACCTCTTCCGAAAAGATCAGCCCCATGTGGAAGGTGGAAACCCGCAGGGAATCCAGAACGCCCGGCAGATGGGTCTCCGCCACGGAGACCACCCCGTCGTTGGGCTTCTCCAGCCCGAAAAAGACGCCGGAGCCGAAGGCGTGATCCCCGGCGATGACGCCGACTTCCCGCCCATCCGGAACGCCAAGCCCCTGACTGGAACTTCCCAAGGCGCCATCGAGGCTGTGGCCGAAGAGCCAACGACCACCGGGCCAGTCGGAGAGGCGCTGGGCCACATAACTGCCCTGAAAGGGAGAGCCCAGGGCCACCACTCGTCCCACTCGGGCTGCGGGATGCCGCTGCAACATACGCAAAGCCACCACGCCCCCCAGGCTGTGGCAGACCAGGTGGGTGGGTTCGGCATGACTCTCCGAAAGCAGGGCCCCCAACCGATCCGCATTCTCCTCCACCCGCCCCCGCACCGAGGGATAGCGAAAGGTGCTGGTGCGAAATCCCTGATCCCGCAACCGGTTGCCCAGGGTGCCCAACTCCATGCCCGTCATCCATAAACCGTGCAACAAAAGAACGTTATCGGTGTTCGCCGTCATCTGCCCGTTCCCCCTTCTCCCCGGCCTGATCCAACAACTCTTCGAGCCTCTGCCGGCGCATCGGCAAAGGCTGCTCTCCCAACTGCCGCGCCGCCTGATAAAAACCGTCCAACCGACCCTCGTGGTTGTGCAACAGCGTCAGAAAGGCCGGAATCAGGCGGTGGTAGGTCGCCACATTGGCCAGGCGGGCGTTGTTCAATTCCGGACCGAACCAGCCATCCCACTCCCCCTTGCCACCCCAACCCGCCTTCAAACGCCGATACCGTTCCCGGCCCTCTTCCAACACCCGGTGTTTGTTCTCCCGCTTTTCCGGATCCGACAGAGGCTGTTCATACAATCGGCCCAGCTCCTCCCGAAGCCCGGTCATCAGCTGCAGAACCTCCCCCTCCCGAATGAGGTGATCGTGATAGCGGCGCAACGCCTCCCTTTCCCCTCTCTTCTCCAGCCAGCGACGCACCCCTTCCCGGGCCACCGTCTCCGCAAAGGCCTCGTTGAAGGGGGTATCGTCCTCCACATACAACAGGCCATGGGCCATTTCATGGAAGAGCAACTGCGCCAACCCAACCTCGCCCCGTTCGAAAAAGGTGTTCAGCAAGGGATCCCGAAACCAGCCCAGCGTCGAGTAGGCGCCCACGCCTCCGGCCACCACGTCGTAACCCTGAGCAGCCAGCTCCCGAGCCAGTTGTTCACCCTCCTCGCGGGAGAAGAAACCGATATAGCCCAGACAGCCGACGATCGGAAAACACCATTGCAAGGGCTCCAGGGAATAGGCCGGCGCCGCATTGACCACCCACACCACCCAGGAGCGCCCGAGGTCGGCATAATCCCGGTAGCCACCGTGATCCGGAAGGTGCAACGCCTCCAGGGCAAAACCACGCACCTCTTCCGCCAGCAGGAGGCGTTTCCGGGTCAGGGCATCCAGATTCGGGCGACGCAGCACCTCCTCCACCGGCTCCATGGCCTGCCACAACCGCCATTGCCCCTTCACGGACTGCCAGTAGTAGTGCGGTGTGGAGCAGCCCGCCAGGGTGACGGCCACCCCGCAGGCCAATCCCAGCCACCCTCTGCCCCGTCGTTCCCAGGCCTTCAAGGGCTCCCCCCGGAGATCGATCTTGACAACAATTTTGTTTTTAGTTTATCATCGGTTTACAAATCGGGCCTCAACGTCCATTCTGGTCTTTGCCAGAATCGCACGGCGATGTCCATGGAAAACCGGGAGCCCGCCGCCTTAGAAACCTTTCAGGAGTATATTGCCATGTCCCTCACCCTGACCTCCAGCGCCACGCGCAAGCTTGATGCTTTATTGAAAGAAGAAGACAACCCCAACCTGAAGCTGCGCATTTTTGTCTCCGGAGGTGGTTGCTCGGGTTACCAGTACGGTTTCACCTTCGACGAAACCCAGGACGGCAACGATCACGTGGTGGAGAAGGATGGCGTCAAGGTGCTGGTCGATGCCGTCTCCATCAACTATCTTCGGGGCGCGGAGATTGATTTCGTGGAGGATCTGAACGGTTCCCAGTTCGTGATCCGCAATCCCAACGCGGCCAGCACCTGCGGCTGCGGCAGCTCCTTTTCGCCCAAGGAAGGCGGCGGCTGCAGCAACGCCTGAGTCGCTTACGCCCCTCTTTTCGCACCGACCGGCGCCAGTTTTCTTCCCACTGGCGCCGGTTGATGATTCCGCATCCTTGAAAAATACCGCCGCACCCCCCATATATGTCTTCCAGGCAGTGGTTCTTCCCTTCTCCGGGAATGAGCAGTCCATATTTAGCCAATACGCGCGACGAGGGAAGCATGTCGGACAATCATCCGGACGATATCGAAGTCGTGGACGCCATCATTGAAGAGCCGGAAGCAGCCGAAGAGGGGATCGCTCCCTCCGATGCCACCCCTCCCGCCCGGGTGGAGAACATGCTGCCAGCCAGCCTGGTACTCTACCCACTCGGTGGGCGTCCCTTCTTTCCGGGCATGTTGACCCCCATCCAGGTGGAAGGCTCACCCTATTACGATACCATCAAGATGGCCCTGGATACGCCGGGGCGCCTGTTCGGCATTCTGCTCAGCCATGCCGAGGATGGCAAAGATGTCTTCGACGCCGAACAACTCTACCGCGTCGGCACCGTGGCCCGGGTCATGGAAGCCCAGGTCCACGACGAGGAGAAACAGGTCAAATTGCTGGCCGAAGGACTCTCCCGCTTCGAAGTGTTGAGCATCGAACACGCCGGACCTCCCATCGTGGCCCATGTGGCCCATCACCGCATCAAACCCGGCGAAGCGGATCCCGAGCAGTTCAAGCCTTATACCATGGCCATCATCAACACCCTCAAGGAGATTCTGAAATACGACTCCCTCTATCAGGAGCAGGTGCGCATATTCCTCTCCCGCCACAATTTCGGCGAGCCGGATCGCCTGGCCGACTTCGTGGCCTCCATGACCAGCTCCACCCGCGACGAACTTCAGGATGTGCTGGAGACCTTCCCGCTGCAGCAACGCCTGGAAAAGGTGTTGACCCTGCTCAAAAAAGAGCTGGAGATGGTCAAGCTGCAGGAGAAGATCTCCAAACAGGTGGAACAGGGTATTTCGGAACATCAGCGCCAGTTTTTCCTGCGGGAACAGCTCAAGGAGATCCAGAAGGAGCTGGGCATCACCAAGGATGATCGCACCGCCGATCAGGAGCGTTTCCGGGAGCGCATGAAGGCGCTCACCCTGACGGAAGAGGCGGAAAATCGCATCGAGGAGGAACTGCGCAAGCTCTCCTTCCTGGAAACCAGCTCCTCGGAGTACGGCGTCACCCGCAACTACCTCGATTGGCTGACCCTGGTGCCGTGGGGTGTCCACTCCGTGGACATGCTGGACATTCCCAAGGCCCGCGCCATTCTGGACGAGGACCACGACGGGCTGGAAGATGTCAAAAGCCGGATTCTGGAGTTTCTGGCCGTCGGCAAACTCAAGGGGGAGATCGGCGGCTCCATCATCCTGCTGGTCGGTCCTCCCGGTGTGGGCAAGACCTCCATCGGCAAATCGGTGGCCCGTGCGGTGGGACGAAAGTTCTACCGTTTTTCCGTGGGCGGCATGCGAGATGAAGCGGAGATCAAGGGCCACCGCCGCACCTATGTGGGGGCGCTGCCGGGCAAGTTCATCCAGGCGCTGAAATATACCAAGGTCTGCAACCCGATCATTATGCTCGACGAGGTGGACAAGATCGGCGCCAGCTACCAGGGCGACCCCGCCTCCGCGCTGCTGGAAGTTCTGGATCCGGAGCAGAACGGGGAGTTTCTCGATCACTATCTGGACGTGCGCTTCAACCTCTCCAAGGTGTTGTTTATCTGCACCGCCAATCAGTTGGACTCGATCCCCCGCCCCCTGCTGGACCGCATGGAGGTCATCCGCCTTTCGGGGTATATCGCCGAAGAGAAGCTGCGCATCGCCCGCAACCATCTGCTGCCCAAGCAGATCGAGAAAAACGGCCTCAAAAAGACCGATCTGCGCATGTCCAAGGAGGCGCTGGAGACCATCATCAATGGTTACGCCCGGGAAGCAGGGGTACGTCGCCTGGAACAGAAGATCGGGCAGATCGCCCGCAAAGCGGCGGTGCAGGTGCTGGAAGGCACCGAGCCCCCCATCAAGGTGGATCGGCCCCAGTTGCAGCAATTTCTGGGACTGCCCGACTTCCGCGACGAAAAACCCATGAAGGGCATCGGTGTGGTGACCGGCCTGGCCTGGACGCCCCTGGGCGGGGCCACCATCGACGTGGAGGCCATCTGTACCGATCGGGCCAAACCCGGCATCACCCTGACCGGACAGTTGGGCGACGTGATGAAGGAGTCGGCCCAGATCGCCTACAGCTATCTGAAGGCCCAATGCCTCAAGCTGGGGGGGGATCCGGAACGCTTGCAGTGGGCCATTCACCTGCATGTGCCGGCGGGAGCGACGCCCAAGGATGGTCCCTCCGCAGGGGTGACCATGACCACGGCATTGCTTTCCCTGGCGCGCAATGAACCACTGGTTCGGGTGCTGGCCATGACCGGGGAGATGACCTTGACCGGGCAGGTGCTGCCGGTCGGGGGTATTCGGGAGAAGGTCATCGCGGCCCGGCGGGTGGGCATTCGGGAAATTGTCCTGCCGGAGGGGTGCCGCAAGGATTACGAAGAGGTGCCGGAACATGTCCGCTTCGGGCTGACGGCTCACTTCGTGCGGCGTTACGTCGATGTGGCCCGGCTGGCCTTCAACATCACGGTGCGTTGAAGCCGGGTATCTTCAACGATATGGGGATCCGGGGGATATCTCCCCGGACCCCCGAATGACTGTCAATCCAACCCCTTGCGGGTCAGGCCGACGGCCCGGAACATGGCGCGGGCCTTGTTCATCGTCTCCTCGTATTCACGAGTGGGATCCGAATCGGCCACGATCCCCGCCCCGGCCTGAATGTAAAGCCGCCCCCCCTTGATCACCGCCGTGCGTATGGCAATGGCCAGATCCATGTTGCCCAGCCAGCTCACATAACCCACCGCACCCGCGTAAGGACCGCGCCGGCTCACTTCCAGTTCGTCGATGATCTCCATGGCGCGAATCTTGGGCGCACCACTCACGGTCCCCGCCGGAAAGGTCGCCCCCAGCAGATCGAAGGCATCCAAACCAGGCTTCAAGGTGGCTTCCACATTGGAAACGATGTGCATGACGTGGGAATAACGCTCCACCACCATGCGCTCCGTCACCCGAACCGAGCCGGTCTGAGCCACCCTCCCCAGGTCGTTGCGCCCCAAATCCACCAGCATGATATGCTCCGCCCTCTCCTTGGGATCGGCCAGCAGCTCCTTCTCCAGGGACTGATCCTGTTCCGGAGTGGCTCCGCGGGGGCGTGTGCCGGCAATGGGACGCACCGTGATGGTCTGCCCCTCCTGTCGCACCAGGATCTCGGGACTCGAACCAACCAGGGAGTGGTCGCCCAACCGCAGGAAAAAGAGATAGGGGGAGGGATTGGTGGTGCGCAAGGCGCGATAGAGGTTGAGCGGTGAATCGGGGAAGTCGATGGAGAGGCGTTGCGACAGCACCACCTGCATGATGTCCCCGGCGGCAATGTACTCCTTGGCCTGACGCACCGCCTGTTCAAACTCGGACTGACTCATCTCGGAGTGGAAATCGGCCTCGCTGATCTCCAGCGGCCCTTCGGCATGAACCGGCGGCAACGTCACCGGGCGGCGCAGGTTCTCCACGGTGCGATCGATCAACTGCCGCGTCTCCTGGTAGACCTGCCCGGCATCGGCCCCCTGGGGCACATAGGCATTGGCCACCACGGTGATGGTGTTGAGCAGATTGTCGAAAACCAGCACCACCCGTGGAAAGAGGAACAACCCGTCCGGCACGTCCAGGCGGTCGGGATTGGCATCGGGCAGACGTTCGAAACAGCGCACCGTATCGTAGCCGAAATAACCCACGGCTCCCCCATGGAAACGGGGCAGCCCCGGTACCGGAACAGCGCGAAAACCTGCCACGAACTCCTTCAAGGCGGCGACCGGATCGGTGGTCAGTCGCTTCTCCTCGCGCCCGTCTGACCAGGTGATGCGCACCTCATCCCGCTTGAAGCGAAACACTGCCAGAGGGTCGAGACCCAACAAGCTGTACCGGCCCCACTTTTCGCTGCCTTGCACCGACTCCAGCAAGAAAGCGTAAGGAGAGTCCGCCGCAATTTTCAGAAAGGCGGAAACAGGCGTATCCAGATCCGCCAGAATATTCCGGCAAAGCGGAATCAGGTTGCCCTGGGCCAGCAACTGGCGATACGAGTCGGCATCGGGTTGGATTTCAGTGCGCATGGCAACCATCTTGGCAAGCGGGAAATGAGGCAGACGGGAAACCTTACCATCTTCCAAAGCCATTTTCACCCGGAAAACCGGGGCGAAAGCCAAGCTTTCAGCGAGAGCCAACCCCGCGTTGCCTTGAACCCGTCTAATTCCCAAATTTCGTCGCGAAACCGGCCACGGCGCGTCAGTGACGAGGCGCGCGGCGCCCGACGACCGTAACCGTGGGGACGTTCCACGGTGAGCGTCGAGTGGGCGCAACGCCGTCATGGCGCGGCCCGGGTCCGGTTGCCACGAAAATTCAGGAATAATTCCGTTTCTGTTTCATTTTTGCATTATTGCAGGGGTCTG
>JADGAQ010000191.1 GCA_015231925.1 Magnetococcales bacterium | reverse complement strand
CTCCCGCCCCACGCGCAAAAAGTAGCTGAAGTCCCAACCCGGTTCCCGATCCAGCAGACTGGTCAGCATGGCCACGGATTGGGCCACATCGCCGATGACCTCCAGATGGGGGAAATAGACCTCGTCCACCTCCGCCGGACTGAAATTGATGTGAATCAGCTTGCCGTGACGCTCATGGCCCATGATGGCGGGCGGCTTTTCCGTCACTTCGTGACCCACGCTGATGATCAGATCGGATCGGTCGATGGCGCAATGCACATAGTCGTTTTCGGTCAACGCCGCCGTGCCGAGAAACTCCTCGCGCCGTTCGTCCAGAACCCCTTTGCCCATCTGGGTGGTGAAAAAGGGGATGCCCGTGCGATTCACCAGGGCATTCAGGCTCTCGGAAATGCGCTTGCGATTGGCCCCCGCCGCAATCAGCAGCAACGGATGCCGCGCCTCCCGGATCATCTTGACCGCCTGAAGAATGGTATCCTCGTCCGGGCTGGGACGCCGCGTCTCGATCTTGCGCAGTGGCGTGGCCGAGGTGGTCTCCCGGGCGATGTCCTCCGGCAGTTCCAGATGCACCGCGCCGGGGGTCTCCGCTTCCGCCAGCTTGAAGGCCTGCCGCACCAGGGAGGGAATCTTGCCGCTGGAGGGAATCTGCACCGCCATCTTGGTGATGGGCGTCATGGTCTTCACCACGTCGATGATCTGAAACCGCCCCTGTTTGCTCTTTTTGATCGGTTTCTGCCCGGTTATCACCACCAGGGGCATGCCCCCCAACTGGGCGTAGGCCACCCCGGTGATCAGATTGGTCGCTCCCGGCCCCAGGGTCGACAGGGCCACCGCCGCCCGCCCCGTCAAACGACCAAACGTGGCCGCCATGATGGCCGCTGCCTGTTCGTGACGGGTCACCACCAACCGGATGCGACTCCGGCGCAAGGAATCCAGAAAATCCAGATTCTCCTCGCCCGGCACCCCGAAAACCATCTCCACCCCCTCCTCTTCCAGGCAATGCACCAACAGGTCCGCCGCCTTCAGGCTTTTCACCAGCGATTTGTCCATTTTGGCCTCATCAGTATTGAGAATTATTTAGTGTAAGTTGGACCCTCAGTCGGGCGAAACGTTCACCATCCCGAGAAGGGCAAGACCGGTTTTTCGGGAAGTTTCAGCTCTTCGGCAAGACGCCGGGAGAGTTTCGCAGCCTCCTCGCGCGAATCGAGGGGACCGACGAAGAGTTGCATGGTCTCCTCCCCACCCTGGCCGACCCGTTTTTTGTAATGGGGAATGTGGCGGTTCTGCAACTGCCCCAGCAGGGCGACATAGTCGCCGAAATCGGCAAAGGCTCCCAGATCGAGCATGAAACGCTGTCGCGATTCCTTGCGCACCGGCTCTTCCGGAGCCTCCAGGAAGGTGGCTTTGGGCAGCAGCGGAGAAGGAGGCGCCGGAGGGGGGCTCTTTTTATCGGCGGCCGGTGGAGGCGCCTTGGCAGCCGGTTCGCTACGGGCAAGCGCAGACGGCGGGGGGACGACGGCCTTCTCCGTCTTGGGAGTCGCCTTGCGGGAAGGCGGTGCTTCGGCGACAGGCGGCGACAGGGGTTTGGCCTGCAGACGGCTCAACTCCGCTTCGGCGGCGGCCCATTCGTTCTGCCGGGTCGCCGTGGCGACGGCCTGCAGCAGAAAATCCACCGCCTGGGGCAGATTGCCGCGCAGCAGATGGTACTCACCCAGATGGAAGTAGGTTTCGCACAGGCGCTCCTTGCGCACCGACTCGGGGCTCTCCCCGGCTCTCCGCACCACCTCGTCCGGGGTCAGGCGCCCCAGATGCAGGGTGACCAACGGTCCGGGCCACTCCATGGCCTCCAGGAAAGGGGCCTGTTTCTTGAGTTCCTCCAGGCCGTTGACCCCGGCCCGCTCACGGGCCAGGAAGAGCCACAGATGGGGGTAGGCCGACGGCAGTCGGGGTGAAAGTTGCAGGAACTGCTGAAAATCCCCTTGCGCCGCCGTGAAGTTCCCCAGAAGGAAATGGGTCAGGCCCCGATTGAAAAAGGCCACCACCAACTGGGGATCCAGCGTCAGGGCCTGGTCCAGATCGCTTTTGGCCTTGTCGAGTTCTCCCAGGCGTCGCCAGGTTCCCCCGCGGGTTCCCAGAACCGCCGCCTTCAGAGAGGGGGGGAGATCCCCCTGCCGCAGGGCCTCGGTCAACCGTTCCACCGCTTCGCGGTGTTGTCCCTGGCGCGAGGCCTCCACCCCCTCCCGCACCATGCCGGTGACATCTCCCGCCAGGGCGGCTCTTCCCAGGACGAGGCACAACCCCACGACGACCAGACCCGCTCCCCGCACCATACCTCTCCCCCTCCTCCTGTCGCGAACCCCCGGCGGCCAATCGCACGGCAAGCGCTGTTCGCGGGTTCCCAAAGCCACTTCAAAGCCTTATCATGAATCGCGTCAAAGGTGAAGCATAACCGCGAACCCTGTCCCAACATGGATTATTCCGCCACAGAACCCAGCCACTGGTCGGTGACCGAACTCAATCAACGCATCCGGGAAAACCTGGAGGAGGGGTTTGCCTTCGTGCGGGTGCGCGGAGAGGTTCAGGGCTGGAAACTGGCCTCGTCGGGACACGGCTATTTCACCCTGGGAGACGGGGCCTCCCTGATCCGCGCCGTCATCTGGCGCACCACGTTGCGACGTTTGAGCGAGTTGCCCAAAGAGGGCGCCGAGGTTCTGGTCAGCGGGCGCATCACCACCTACCCGCAACGCGGGGAGTACCAACTGGTGGTGGAGGGCTGTCGCCTGGCGGGGGCCGGACTGGAACGGGAGAAACTGCTGCAGCTTCACGCCCGCCTGGCGGCGGAAGGGCTCTTCGACGCGGAGCGCAAGCGGCCCCTGCCCTTCTGGCCCAAAGTGGTGGGTGTGGTCACCTCTCCCGACGGAGCGGCCATTCACGACATCATCAAGGTGCTGTCGGATCGTCATCCCGGTTTTCATTTGTTGCTCTCCCCGGCGCGGGTTCAGGGCAACGAGGCCCCGGAAGAGATTGCCCGAGCCCTGGCCGCCCTCAACGCCGATGGCCGCGCCGAGGTGATCATCTGCGGACGCGGCGGGGGAGCCAGCGAGGATCTGGCCGCCTTCAACAGCGAAATCGTGGTGCGGGCCATTGCCGCCTGCCCGGTTCCCGTGGTCAGCGCCGTGGGCCATGAGGTCGATCTCACCCTGGCCGATCTGGTCGCCGATCAGCGGGCGGCCACCCCCTCCGCCGCAGCGGAGATGGTCCTGCCCACCCGCCGCTCCCTGGAAGAGGGGCTGAATACCCTCCGTGAACGGCTGCTGCGGGCAGAAAGCCTCTTTTTGCAGCGGAAAAGTCAGCTTCTGGAAGAGACCCGTCGTCGGCTGCGCCATCCCCGCCACCGTCTGGACGAGGGGCGCTTCCGTTGCGAAGAGGCTATGCAGCGGCTGCCGGAGGCCATGGGGCGCTTTCTGGAACGCAAGCAGCTGAAAACCGCCTTGTTGCGGGAGGGGCTGAACCAGCAGGGGAAACATCTGCCGTTGCGCTGGCCCCATGCCCGTCTGGCCCTGTTGAAGAACCAGTTGAACCTGGACCGGCTTCTGGCCGAACACCGTGCCCGGCTGACCCGGCTGCAGGCCCGCCTGGAAGCCGCCAACCCCCATGCGGTGCTGCACCGGGGCTACGCCCTGATTCGCGACGACCGGGGTCGTTTGCTGCGTCAACCCTCTCAGTGTCATCCGGGAGATCTTCTGACCCTGCAACTGGATTGCGGCCAGATTGATGTCCAAGTGATCGAAACAAGGATC
This sequence comes from Magnetococcales bacterium, assembly GCA_015231925.1. NCBI lineage: Bacteria > Pseudomonadati > Pseudomonadota > Magnetococcia > Magnetococcales > Magnetococcales bacterium. Next base: position 4,051 of record JADGAQ010000191.1, on the reverse strand, counting down.
AAACCGTGAGAAACCTCCTCGCCATGCCCTTGAGAACCCTGCTCGCCGCGCTGCTGCTGGGTGTCCTTCCCCTTTCGGCAATCGCCTCGGAGTTGTCCGTCACCGGGCAGTTGCAGCCGGGCGGGGCCATTTTGCTCAAAGTGACCGGCTTCCCCAAGGGGGCCACCATGAAGGGCTCCCTGGAGGGGCAGACCTTTCCGGTCACGGCTGCGGGACTGGCCCTGGTCGCCCTGGACATGGAGGCTCACAAGGAGAAGGCGCGGCTCGACGTGGAGATCCAGGCCCCGGACGGCTCCCCCCCGGAGCGGCTGACCCACACCTTTGCCGTCGCGCCGCGCGGCTATCGGGAGGAGCATCTGAACCTGCCGGAGGAGAAGGTCGAACTCAATGCCGAGGATCTGCAACAGGCCGATCGGGAAAAGGCCCTCATCAACCAGACCTTCGAACGCCGTGGAGGGGAACCGGGTTATCTGCTCGGCTTTCAGATTCCGGCGGAAGGGCGTTTGACGGGCATCTTCGGTTCGCGCCGCATTCTCAACGGCAAGGCCCGCAATCCCCACAACGGCATCGACATCGCGGCAGCCAAAGGAACCCCTGTGGTGGCTCTGGCGCCGGGTGTGGTGGCCCTGGTGGGCGAGGATTTCCTCTTCACCGGGCGAACCCTCATTCTCGATCACGGGGACGGGGTCTTCTCCCTCTACTCCCATCTTGACTCGATTCTGGTCACCCCGAATACCTGGGTGCCGCTGAACACCATCATCGGCACCGTGGGGCAGAGTGGCCGGGCCACGGGACCCCATCTCCATCTGGGGGTGCGCGTCCGCGAGGCCCGGGTCGATCCCCTGGCCCTGCCGGGTTTGCAGGGCAAGCTGCCCAGGCCCTGACGGGCATGAGGGGCGTTGCTTCCCACCCCTCTTTCTGGTAGCTTGGCAAACCCTTTCTTCTGCCCTGCACTCAGGATGGAATCATGGCGGCTGCCTCCTTCGAACAATCCCTCACCCGTCTGGAAGAGTTGGTGCGCCAGTTGGAAAACGGCAATCTGACCCTGGAAGAGGGATTGTCCACCTTCGAGGAGGGCATGACTCTGGCCCAGCATTGCCAGAAGCAGTTGGACGCCGCCCAAGCCCGCATCGAAACGCTCATGGTCAAGGACGCCCAGGCCCGTGAACAGCCCCTCTGACACCCTGGACTTGCAGTTCTATCTGAGGGAACGCAAGATCCTGGTGGAGCAGGCCCTGATCAATCAGCTCGATGCCTGCGGTCGCTGGCAGGAGAGCCGTTTGCAGCAGGCCATGCACTATTCCTTGATGGCCGGTGGCAAGCGCCTGCGCCCCATTCTGCTTCTGGCCTGCTGCGAAGCGGTCGGGGGCGAGACCGTTCGGGCTCTGCCCTTCGCCTGCGCCTTGGAGTGCATCCACACCTACTCCCTGATCCACGACGATCTGCCCGCCATGGACAACGACGATCTGCGGCGGGGTCAACCCACCTGTCATCGTCAGTTCGATGAAGGCACCGCCATTCTGGCCGGGGATGCCCTGTTGACCTGGGCCTTCGAGCTGGCCGCCCAGAGTCTGCCGGGACTGCCCGGCGAGCTGCAGCTCACCCTGCTGCGCCAGTTGGCCCAGGCCGCCGGTCAACACGGCATGGTGGGCGGGCAGATGCTCGATCTTCTGGCGGAAGGTCAAACCCTCTCCCTGGCCGAGATGCAGAACATCCATGTTCGCAAAACCGGGGCTTTGTTGCGCATCTCCTGCCTGATCGGGGCCAGCCTCGGCGGTGGGAGTCCTCAACAGATCAAGCAGTTGACCCGCTACGGCGAGGCCTTCGGCCTGGCGTTTCAGATTACCGACGACATTCTCGACGAGACGGGGGATCCGGCCCTGATGGGAAAATCCCCCGGCAGCGACCGGAAGAAGGCCAAATCGACCTATCCGGTCATCCTGGGACTGCCCCAGGCGCGCGAAGAGGCCCGCATCTGGGTCGAAGAGGCGGAAAACGCCCTGAAAGACCTGTCGGAGACCTCCCAACCCCTGCGCCTTCTGGCGCGTCACCTGCTCAGCAGAACTTCCTGAAGGGCCTCGACCATGGCCACAAACGGGCTCCTGGAACATATTTCCGAACCTTCCGACCTGCGCCAGCTCACGGAAACGGATCTGCCCGACCTGGCCGAGGAGGTGCGTCAGTTCACCATCGACACCGTCTGTCAAACGGGGGGGCATCTCGGGGCCAGTCTCGGCGTCGTCGAGCTGACCATTGCCCTGCACTACGTCTTCGACACCCCCAACGACCGTCTGATCTGGGATGTGGGCCACCAGTCCTATCCCCACAAGATCCTCACCGGGCGGCGCGACCGGCTGCACACCCTGCGGCAGATGAACGGCCTCTCCGGCTTCACCAAACGGGAGGAGAGTCCCTACGATCCCTTCGGCACCGGCCACTCCTCCACCTCGATCTCCGCCGCCCTCGGCATGGCCATGGGCAGCCGCCTGCTGAATCAGCGGCGCAAGGTGATTGCCGTCATCGGAGACGGGGCCATGACCGCCGGCATGGCCTTCGAGGCCCTCAACAATGCCGGGCAGCATCGCGACACCGATCTGGTGGTCATTCTCAACGACAACGAGATGTCCATCTCCCCCAACGTGGGGGCCTTGTCCGCCTATCTGAGCCGCATGCTCTCCGGGCGCTTCTACACCCGCTTCAAGGATGGCACCAACCGCGTGCTGGGACGCCTCTCCCCGCCGCTGCTGGGGGCAGCCCGCCGTGCGGAGGATGCGGTGAAGGGGTTCTTCACCCCCGGTGCGCTGTTCGAAGAGTTGGGCTTCGAATATCTCGGCCCCATCGAAGGCCACGATTTCAACCAGTTGCTGCCCACCCTGCGCAACATCAAGGCCATCGCCAAACCGGTGCTGCTGCACGTGGTCACCAAGAAGGGCAAGGGCTACACGCCCGCCGAGACCAATCCCTGCACCTATCACGGGGTGGCCCCCTTCGACCGGGATACGGGAGCCATCCGTTCCGGCGGGGAGAAGGCCTCGTTCACCAGCGTCTTCGCCGACACCCTGGTGGCCCTGGCCCAGGAGAATCCCCGCATCGTGGCCATCACCGCCGCCATGCCGGAGGGGACCGGGTTGAGCCTCTTTCAGGAGCGATTCCCCCACCGTTTCCATGATGTCGGCATCGCCGAACAACACGCCGTGACCTTTGCCGCCGGGTTGGCCTGCGAGGGTCTGCATCCGGTGGTGGCCATCTATTCCACCTTCCTGCAACGCGCCTACGATCAGGTGATTCACGACGTGGCCCTGCAGAAGCTGCCGGTGGTCTTCGTGCTGGACCGGGCCGGTCTGGTGGGCGCGGACGGCCCCACCCACGCCGGGGCCTATGATCTCTCCTTCCTGCGGGCCATTCCCAATCTGGTGATCATGGCCCCTGCGGACGAAAACCAACTGCGCCACATGCTGGCCACCGCCTTCGCCATGAACGAGCCGGTGGCCATCCGTTATCCCCGAGGCTCGATTTTCGGTCTGCCCCCGGAGAGCCCGCAACGCATTCCCCCCGGCAGCGGTCGCAAGCTGCGGGAGGGGGCGGACGTGGCCCTGCTGGGCATCGGCACCCCGGTGCAGGAGGCCCTGGCCGCAGCGGAAATTCTGGCGGCGGAAGGCATCGAGGCGGCGGTTTACGACGCCCGTTACCTCAAGCCCCTGGACAAGCAGATGCTGCGGGAGGCGGCCACCCGGCCCATTCTGGTGACCATCGAGGAAAACGCCGTGTGCGGCGGCTTCGGCAGCGCGGTGCTGGAGTTTCTCGCCGAGGAGGATCTCCTGACTGCCGGGCGCAAGGTGCGGCTGATCGGTCTGGAGGATCATTTCATACCCCAGGGCACCCAGAAGGCCTTGCGGGCCTCCCAGCGGCTCGACGCCGCCGGCATCGCCCTCACGGTGCGAGAGTTGTCCGGGCGTCATTCATGACGGTAACGATTCAACAGCGCGGCGTGACGGTATCAACAGCGAAAGGAAAAGTCCCAGGGCGCTGCCCTGGACCCGTCGGGGGGGAT
>JADGAQ010000190.1 GCA_015231925.1 Magnetococcales bacterium | reverse complement strand
GACATTCTATAACTTCACACCAGGATTGCCGTCATGATCAAAATAGCCTTTGCCGTTGTACTGCTCGGATTATTGATGCTTGGTCCCTTATTCTCCCAGGCTGGGGAGTTAGAGGACATTCGCAAAGCCGCTGATCAGGAGGATGCCACGGCTCAAGCTAGACTTGGGTGGATGTATGGCAAAGGCGAAGGCGTCACCCAGGATTATAAAGAGGCCGTGAAGTGGTACCGAAAGGCCGCTGATCAGGGGGAAGCTTTAGCTCAATTCAATCTCGGAGTGATGTATGGCAAAGGCGAAGGCGTCGTCCAGGACCACAAGGAAGCCGTGAAGTGGTACCGAAAGGCCGCTGAACAAGGGCTTGCCTCAGCTCAGACCAACCTCGGGTGGATGTATGACAAAGGCCAAGGCATAACCCAAGACTACAAAGAAGCCATGAAGTGGTACCGCAAGGCGGCTGATCAGGGGGATGTCTCAGCTCAGGTAAGTCTTGGAGTTATGTTCGATGCAGGCAATGGAGTCACACAGGACTACAAGGAAGCTGTGAAGTGGTACCGCAAAGCCGCTGATCAGGGGGATGCCATGGCTCAGTTCAACCTCGGATGGATGTATGAAAAAGGCAAAGGCATAACCCAGGACCACAAGGAAGCCATGAAGTGGTACCGCAAAGCCGCTGATCAGGGAAATGTCGGAGCTCAGTTATTCCTTGGAGTTATGTACGATGCAGGCAATGGAGTCACCCAAGACTACAAAGAGGCCATGAAATGGTACCGCAAGGCGGCTGATCAGGGGAATGCCTCAGCTCAGGTAAATCTCGGGGTGATGTATGATCAGGGTTTAGGCGTCACCCAAGACTTCAAAGAAGCCGTAAAGTGGTACCGAAAGGCCGCTGGACAAGGAGTTTCCGTAGCTCAGCTCCACCTCGGAATGATGTATAATCAGGGTCTAGGCGTCACCCAAGACTTCAAAGAAGCCGTAAAGTGGTATCGCAAAGCCGCTGATCAAGGGGATGCACTTGCTCAGAACAGTCTCGGGGCGATGTATAATAAGGGTAATGGAACCCCCCAGGACCACAAGGAAGCCGTGAAATGGTACCGCAAAGCCGCTGATCAAGGGGATGCACTTGCTCAATTCAATCTCGGAGTGATGTATTATCAGGGCGAGGGGGTCCCCCAGGACTTTGTCCAAGCTCATATGTGGTTCAATATTACCGCATCAAACGGCAATTCACTTGCCAGAGAAAACAGAGATAACCTCGTCAAACGCATGACTCCCGCCCAGATTGCGCAGGCTCAAGAACTGGCACGGAATTGGAAACCGAAGCAGTAAGAAGCTGCTGACTGCCACCTATAAAAACTCCTCTGCCATTTGAGCAAGGTTTTCTCAAAAACCCGAAAGATGTAACTGGCAAAATGGAACTCTCCCCCCGTTTTTGTATTTCTCCTCGCCCGATTTGTATCATTTTCAATAAGTTTAGACATCCACTCCCTTTGGCGCGAGCCCGTCATTTTGGGCAATAACCGCCTTTTTGCCTTGTGGAAAAGGCATGGCCTCCCGCGCTGAAAGGCAAAAGCCCTCCAGCGAGAGTTCCGCCGTCCACTCCAGCCCCGGCCCCTGGCCTCCCTCGATGCCCAGCAGCGCCAGCGGTACAACGAATCGCCACGGCCTCCGGTCGATGCGATACGCCAAAATCGGAACTCGCTCCCCCGCCTGTTCGACCGTCTGCCGCCACCATCCGGCAAGATGCGGTGTCGCGGCCCTTTTGCATTCCAGGGAGATGCCGGGCAGTTCCTCAATGATCAGATCTTCGCCCCCGTCTCTCGTCTGGCGAAGGTTGCGGTTGACCGTCACCCCCAAATGATCCCGAAGCAGGGCAGCCAACTCCCGCTCTCCCCCGGCCCCTTTGTTCCGTTGCATCGCGCTCACGGTTTGATCCCCCCTCAATCGTTTCGGGGAATAGTGTTTTGGTGTTGGTCTGGCGATTTCTCGCGAAATAGAGCCTATTTGTGACGATATAGCCTCACATGCTCAAAATGGGATATCGTCCCCAGGACCATAAACGGGTTGCCCGGCAGGGGATGGCCTTTGCCCGGCAGAGTGCTGCCCCGGTTGTCCACCTCCCCGTTGCGTTTGCGGTCGTGCGGCCCCCTGGCGAGATTGGCCCGCGCCTTCCACCACATCCGCCGCCCCGAACATCAGCCAGTGCGAATTGGAGTTCTCCCCCTCTGCGACAGCTTCCCGATTTTCGAAGATCAGCACCCTAAGTCCGCCCAACCGGCCCATCAGGTATGGTTTCCCGCTTTGGGATGTCTTCGCCCAGAGTTTTCCCCCTTTGATCAATGCTTGGTCAGCCATGCCCGTCTCCTGTTTTGGAAAGGTCGTCATGTCGAAGATGATCATTACTCCCTGCCTGGTAAAGTTGACCACCTTGACCACCTTGACCATCTTCGATTATTTTTCCCTCAGGGGTTGGTCGAAGATGGTCAAGATATCCAAGATGGTCAAGAATGGTGGCAGGCCCTTTTGACCATCTTCAATTAAGAGCCCACTCCCAGCCGCCATTTACAACACCCTTCTTTTTCCTGGCCATAATCCCCATTTCGGTTTTTGCTCGATTCAGGGTCGTTTCAGAGATTCCAGCCTCGGCAGCGTGCTGTTTTAGGACCTCGGCAGGAACCGCGCCATTGGCAAGTTCACGGCTCAAGAAGTCTTCAGCCTCGGAAAGGGATGTCTTCCTGGTGGAACCCACCGGGTTCAGTAACCGGTCAGCGGTTAATGTTACCGCGCCCGGCTCCCAAGCAATTCTGGATGTTTCGATTCCCGATTCCAAACGCACTGACTCGATGCGAAACGCCAATCCGGTTGAGTCGTTTCCGATGTTGTTCTTAATGGGCAAAAACAGCCTTCTTTCAGGGTCATGTGGATCTTTGGCAACCAGGAACGCCGCCCTGGCAGCAGCCACGAAAGCGCCGGAACCCGTAACCCTGGAAACCGCATTGCCCGCTCCTTTATTCAAATGTGTGACCATTACGACCGCAACCTGATGAGCTTGCGCCAGCTTTGCGAGTGGAGCGAGAAGGCCGCGCACGTCCGCATTATTGTGAGAATCAGTTCCTCCCAAATAGGCCGAAATGGGGTCGATGCCTACCATGACGGCGTCGGGATGTTTCGCCAACTCCTTGTCCAGGATTTCGATATCTTCGGCTAAATTGAAGGTGCGCTGGATTGAACGCCCTCGGGAATCACGGGAACACACTCCGTCCAAAACAAAGACCTTTGATAGGTTCGCTCCGGCAGCTTCAAGCCTTGGTCGGAGGGTGTCGGCAGGATCATCCTCGGCAGTCAGCAGAAATACGGTTCCAAGCGGGCACGGTGTCCCATCAGGCCAGGGTTGTCCCGTCGAAACGCGAGCGGCCATATCGACCAATTTTTGTGACTTTCCGCAACCAGGCTCGCCCGAATCGATGGCAGGCTTATTCCGCGCGTACCGGCCCGGCCATAGCCAGTCTATCGGTTCCGCCTGGATATCGTTCAAACAGCGCATCACCGCCCCAGCATGGAAGGAGGGTTCCTCCTGCCCGGCCAGGCGTTGCGCCTTTTCGATGCAACATCGCACCGCCTCTAACCCCCGATGGCGCATTAGGTCGTTCACATCCGTCAGGCCCGAATTTCGATTATCCTGCCCAAAATCTGGTACTGCCAACCGCACCCCCATTGCCTTCGCCGCCTCCACCGCCTTTGCGTTCGGCTCGCCAGATTCCTTCACGTCAGCCAAAATCACCAAATCAGCCTTGGGGTACCGCTCCCGAAGGTTCCGGGCAACAGATGGCAGATTTGCATCCATCAACGCCGCAACACCGATGCCGCCATAGGCTTCAGACCCGCTCAGGACGGTGCCAACGCCCTCTCCCAGCAACAAAGTTATGTCCGCTCCATCGTCTTCAGGAAACGGCCCCGTGGCCCAAGAACCACCGCTAACAGCACCTCCGGCCAGGAAATGCTTTCTGCCTTCCGAGTCGATCAACTCGATACTGGTGAGCGCCCCGTTCATACTTTTCACCGGAACCACCAGAACCGTTTCGCCCTCAAGTGGCCCACCTTTGCCCCGTGGATGATATCCAAGAAGGTTTTTCACCTCGGGAAGGGCAATTTCACGCAACGACGCCACCGGCTGCACACCCTTCCGTTCCAGATAGCCGTTAGCCCTGGCCGGTTGTGCTGACTGCCAAATGCGAGTGGCCTTGGCAGCGGCAAGGGAAGCCTTATCAGTTTGGGGGTTCGCGGCCCTGGTAGCTCCCTGCAATCCATATTTTTTGGCTATGTCGAACAATGTTCCTACCCCAATTCCGCCGTCGGGCTTAAATGAGCGCCAAACGTCGCGGCAGTCTTTTGAGTTGTAAGAAGCACCGCCCCGACTCCAGTCATCAAAAATCCGGAAACCGTCCTCGCCTGGATATGCGGCATGGACGGCCATACCTGGCAAAATCCAATCAGAACGGGGAAGGTCTGGTGGAAGGTACGATAAAGCCTCTTCCAGTTCGGCAAGTGACGGCGGCCCGTTGCGGTTCATGGCGGTCAACCCCCAACCTTTTCGCTGGTCGAAGAAACCTTCCGAGATTCGGCCCAAGCCAATAGATCGGAAATGCGGTAGACCACGATTTTTCCCAATTTGGAATATCGCGGCCCCTCTCCGGTACAGCGAAGTTTCTCCAGCGTCGGCCCGCCGATGCCCATAAACTTGGCTGCCGGATCATTGCGAAGGAATGCGGCTCCATCGATGGTTTGAACGGGGGAAAGGGAAACGGTTTTTGCAACAGGGTTCTGAATGGTCATTTGTAAGTCTCCGGCATTTTGCGATGACTGCCGATTGATCAGACCGGCAGCCGGAATCGTCGCGCAACGATGGAAGGAGACTAACAAACAGGGGTTCTAAATTGGAATGTGTTACTTATTGCGGATATTGCGTGGCACATATTGCGCATATTGCGTGGCACATATTGCGCATATTGCATGGACTGGTTCTAACGTGCTGCTTTGAAAGGCTTTTCCTTTAGAATGTTCGTTATTATTCCTGCTCCACTGTCCTGTGAATTTCTACTGAAATTGACGTTGGAGACATCGAGTTTATTGCACAAATGAGGCTTTTGCCGGTTAAGGAAGCCCACCTTGTCTTTCACGGTAATCTTGAGCTTAGGGGATGTTGTGTGCTTGTTGTAAGCGGCAATCAATGCCTGCCCGGTAAATGGGAGTTGCTCAGGGGATAAGTTCCCCTCCTTCACAAGATGGGATAGGAAGTTTTCCAAGGCATCATCACGGGGTGAAATCTGCTTTCGACGTTTTGGGGGTTCGGTACCTTTCAGGGGTTCTTCCTCAAAGAGAGTGGCGGATTCTGGTGGGGGGGTGGCAGCCGGTTGAACGGTTGTCTCTGGTATGGGAGGGATTGCGAGGGTTGCCCATGCGGCCATTTCGGGAGGAAGTTCCCAGCCAAGGGAAAGTGCCCAATTCACAAACTTAACACGATTTATGTAATATATTCTGCCTGTTTCATTGACGACTACTCGATCAGGCCTCAACGATCCTTCGTCAATAGCATCATTTGCAGCTTCCAATCTATCATTAGTTGGGTTTCTATTGATTTCATTATTGTCATAGTAATCGTTGCCTGATTCATCAACATTTGTAGCGCCAACGGCTTTAATATAAATATCTAAATGGGCTTTCCTTTGTGGCTCGGACCCAGGAAAGCGTAACGGATCAAGATAAACAGACAAGGCTATTAACTCTTCGAGGAGAATTTCATCTACTTTCTGCCAGTGATCCCAATAAGGCATTCCAAATTCATCTTTATAATTGAGTATCACCGGACGAAACGGTTCCGTAATATAAGATGTTTTTCTATAAGGTATACGACAACAAGTTGGCATTCTCGCATCCTTCAAGGCATCCTTCATGAAGAACCCGGCCAGGAGGGTGAAGGTGCCCTCTTTTCGGTGATCAGCCTATGCCGGGCATTCGGTGGGGTCAGCGCATGGCTTGCAATGCGGCTCGCATCAGAAAACCAGAACGGGTTTCCCCGTGGGCATGGGCATATTGATCAATGCGCATCAAAGCGGGTTCCGGAATGGTGATATTAATCCGCTTGGCCTTGCCCGTAATCTTGCCAAGGTCAACGGGAACCAACATCCAGATTGCTCCCCCAAAGTCCGGGTTGCCCTGGTGTTGCTCCAACGGCAGAGGTTCCGGTATGGGGTCGCCGTCCAGCAAAAGCCCTTCCACATGGGTTTGAATGGCATCCCTCGCCATGCTGGCAGCCTCTTCCAAAGTTTCGCCAGCAGAGAAGCAACCGGGAAGATCCGGAACTGTTACCCCATAATCGGAATCGGAGTCTTTGTGAATGGCGATGGGAAAGTTCATGGCTTGATCCCCGCTTGTTTCCAGATGGAGTGCAACGTGCCCATGGCAAGATCATGCTTGGGATGCGGAACCGTCACCTTGCCGGGTTTTGTTGGGTGCTTGAACTGGCAATGGCTCCCCTGCTGGTGATGCAGCGTCCAACCGTCAAGCTCAAGAATCCGTATAACCTCTCTGCTGCTCATTGCCATGGTATGCACTATACACATTCAGAATGGGGGAAGAAAGAAGGCTTTCCCGGAATAGGTCAGCGCACCTTTTGAAGAGGTATCACCTCTGCCGTGGGTTTGCCGCCCAATGCAGCGGCAATGTGCCCCGATATGCGGTCAGCGGCCACCTTGAGAGGATCGGCACTCAGATGGGCATATCGTTGGGTTGTGCTGGCTTGCGTGTGGCCAAGAAGCGCCCCGACGATGGGCAACCCCATTCCGGACATCACCCCAACCGAAGCGAACCCATGGCGAGCATCATGGAGACGCACATCAGACAACCCGGCACGCTGCCTGATCCGGCTCCAGATGCGTGGCAAGCCTACCAGGAATTGCCCCTGGATGGTGCCGGGAAAGCAGTAGGGATTACCCTCCACCCGTGGCAGCCCCGCCAGCAACGCCAAGGCAGCCGCTCCAACATGCACCACCTTGGCCCCGGTTTTCGAGTCAGGCAGCCGCAGACAGCCCCGCTCAAAGTCGATGAACGACCATTGCAGGGTCAGCACCTCCCCATAGCGCATTCCGGTCAACAGGAGAAGACGCAAGGCGGAAAGGGCAACCGGGTTGACGCCTTCCTGTTCCGCCTCCTGGATTACCTCCCCCAATCGGGCTAGTTCCTCGCCGGTCAGAAAGCGTTCCATTTTTTGCGTGGGAAATTTTTTTATGCCGCTTGCCGGATTGTCGGCACGCAAGCCACGGGAGATGGCAAAGACAAACAGGGTGGACAGCAGAAGGACACATTGGGTGGCCACTCCCTTACCCCCGGTCACGATGGCCCGGCCCCGTGGTCCCGTCTTGATATCGGCAGCCGTCTTCCCTTCGGCCACGGCATTCATGAGCCGTTGCACATCGGCCCGCGTCACCTGATCCACCCGTTTCTTGCCCATCAGGGGTTTGATGTGGCGTTCGATGCGGCCCCGGTCAGAGGCAATCGTGGTGGCCTTCTTCGTGGCCACTCCCTCTTGCAGGTACAGGTCGCAGAGTTCCGCCAGGGTGGGGAGTGCCTTGGCTTGGGCTTTGACTTCCGCCGGGTCATGCCCTTCGGCCACCATGCCCAGAAGACGGGAAGCCTCCTGTCGCGCCTGATCCGGAGTCCAGGGGGAACCATGCACCCCGATCATTACCCGCTTCTTGGCCCCGTTGATGCGGTATTGGAGTAGATAGACCTTCCGCCCGGCTGGGGTGATCTTGAGCCCGAAGCCGGTCAAGTCGGAATCGAACAGGAAGGAATCCT
>JADGAQ010000189.1 GCA_015231925.1 Magnetococcales bacterium | reverse complement strand
ACAACACATTGGGGACTCCGTCCCCAAACCCCTGCTGGGGACCATGATGGTCCCCGGACCCCCGTATTAATGAACGAATGAAACAGAAACGGAATAATCCCCCCCGGACCCCCGTATAACCGAACGGATGAAGGTTATCCTTGTGTCCGCGGTTTGAAGCGCAAGGCCACGCCGTTGTTGCACCAACGCTGTCCGGTGGGAGGGGGGCCGTCGTCGAAGACATGGCCCTGATGGCCGCCACACCGGGCACAGTGATACTCGGTGCGGGGAAAGAGAATCTTGTAATCGGTCTTGGTCTCCACATGGTCGACAATGGCGCGGGTGAAACTGGGCCAACCGGTGCCGCTGTCGAACTTGTCCTCCGAGCGAAAGAGATCGAGATCACACCCGGCGCAATGGTAAACCCCCGCGCCGTACTCCTTGTTCAAAGGACTGGTAAAAGCCCGTTCCGTGCCCTCTCGCCGCAACACGTCGTACTGCTCCGGCGTCAACAGGGCACGCCATTCGGAGTCGCTTTTGTCAATTTTGTCCACCTTTTTCTCCCCGGCAATGCTCCCGCCTCGCCACGGATACCCCGCCATCAGAGCGATTCCCAGCGTCAACAACCGGCGTCTATTCATGGGGTTTGATGTTCCACAGCTCCGAGAGCCGTGCATCGCGGCCACAGGCCAGGCGATAATAGCGGTAACGCAACGGGTTCTTGCGAGCGTAATCCTGATGATACTCTTCCGCCGGATAGAAGGCCTTCAGGGGGGCGATTTGGGTGACGACGGGCTGCGGAAAGGGTTTGTTCCCCTGGAGCCGGGCCAGCGACTCCTCGGCCAGGCGTTTTTGCGCCTCGTCGTGATAAAAGATGGCGCTGCGATACTGGGTGCCCACGTCGCAGAACTGCCGGTTCGGCGTGGTGGGGTCGATATTGCGCCAGAAGACCTCCAGCAGGGCTTCGTAACGGATCTTCTCCGGATCGAAGACCACCTGCACGACTTCGGCATGGCCCGTACCTCCGGCGGAGACCTCCTCATAGGTGGGGTTGACGGATTCACCGCCGGCATAGCCGGAAATGGTTTCCACAACCCCCGGCAGTTGATCGAAGGGCCCTTCCATGCACCAGAAACAGCCTCCGGCAAAGGTGGCCTTTTCCACGCTTCCCCCCTCGCTGGCTCCCGCCAGACCGATCCAGGCGATCAACAGCAACCCAATCCGCATGCTCATTTCTTGATGAAGGAGTCGTGGGGTGTTTCACCCAGGACTTTCGTCAGGATGTGGAGCAGGCGTTCGGTCGCCTTGTTGGTCAGGGATTGGATTTCACCGGGATTGCCGACCAGATTGAAGCCCTCCTTGCCGATGATGGGAAAGGCCATCAGCTTGCCCTTTTTCTTGACGATGGCGTTGGCCACGATCTTGCGGGCGGCGACGTTGGCGCCAAAACGATTGAAGGCGGCGGCCAGCATATCTTCGTTATCCTGCTTGAGCAGGCCGATGGCCAGGATCTGCCCCGTCATCGAATCGGGGGAACGGGCGAATTTGGTGGCTTCGGCCATGTCCCTGGAGCGGATGCCGATGGCACCGAGACATTTGTTGACCAGTTTGGCTGCGGCGATTTCGGCAGCTTCGGTATCGTCTTTGAGATACTTTTCCAGCAGGGAGCGCAGAGCCGGCACATCGGCCACCTTGGCGACCGCCGTGGTCAGGATGGCGGCGGCCTTGGGATTGTCCTTCAGAGCGGTCAGGGAACGGGCCAGATGTTCGTTGCGGGCCTCCTGCCGGTTGACGATGGCGGTCGCCAGAACCACCGCTCCCGGAGATTGGGCGTCGATCAGCTTCATGGCTTCCAGAATCTGATCCACGCCACCCTTGCCCATGATCTCCATGGTCCAGATGATTTCGGCTTCGGGCTGGGGCCGGGGGGCGGAGGCGATGGCCCGCATGATGTGGTTGACCGTGCCTTGCTCCGAAATGGCCATGGCCAGGGATTTCATGGCCTTGGGGCTGGCGGCGGAAAATTTCAGGGCATCGATGAGAGGATTGATGCCCTTGCGGGTCACGATGCCGTCCACCAGGGCTTCCAGCAGTTGCAGATCGGCATTCACCTTGGACAAGGCGTCCACCAGATGGAAGGATTTGGCCTCCGGATGGTTGAGGATGGCGCCCACCAGGGTCTGCACGTCCGGTGGATTGGAGAGGACCAGAGTCAAGGCAGCCAGCATTTTTTCAAGCTGACCCTCCTGAATGACCTCGGAGATGTTGACCGCTCCCTCGGTACCCAGAAGTTTCTTGTTTTCCTTGATCTCCTCGGACTCTTCCTGTTGAGCCTGGGCCGCCGTGAAGCGCGTGTCCAGATTGTTCAGAGCCTGGGAGGAGTCATTGCCCAAGGAATTTTCCAGGGTTGCCCGAATCCGTGCCAGCTCTTCCGCTGTATAACGATCCCGACTTGTAGCCATCTGCCCGCTCTCCTGCCTGCCGCTTTCCCAAGGATCCTTTCGGATTCGTGAGAGACTTGTCAATTGTGCATGATCCTGGGATAGTGATCGGCAGTCGTCAAGGGATCCTACCATATTGAAACAGAGGAGTGGGCACCATGCCTGCCGATAATCCGGTTGCGCTGCTGCAAGATGATTTGGATCAGGTGCTGTGCGAGCGGTTTTCCGCCAGCCGGTTCCTGGCGGTGGACACCGAAACACGCGGTCTGAATCTGTCGCGGGACCGGCTCTGCCTGGTGCAGATGTGCAACGAAGAGGGTGTTACCGCCCTGGTGCAGGTGCGGGATCAACCGGCTCCCCGACTCAAGTTGGTTCTGGAATCGCCGGGGGTGGAAAAAATTTTCCATTTCGCCCGCTTCGACCTTGCAGCCTTGCGCCATTGGCTGGGTATTCGCGTCAATCCGGTTTTCTGCACCAAAATCGCCTCCCGACTGGTGCGCACCTATGCGCCGCGCCACGGCCTGAAGGATCTGGTGGCGGAACTGCTGAATATCGAAATGGACAAGGAGGCCCAATCCTCGGACTGGGCCTCTCCCAACCTCTCCGCCAAACAACTGGCCTATGCGGCTGCGGATGTGACCCATCTGGTGGCCTTGCGGGAGCGTCTGCTGGAGATGCTGATCCGGGAGGGTCGCTGGGAGCTGGCCCGCTCCTGCATGGACTTTCTGCCCACGCGGGTGGATCTCGATCTGGCGGGATGGGAAGCGGAAGATATCTTTTCCCACTCCTGACACGCTATGGAACTGCAAGGCCACAACGTACTGATCACCGGAGGAGCCCGTCGGGTCGGCGCGGCGATTGCCCGCCATCTTGCGGCGAAGGGGGCCAGTCTGGCCCTGCATTGCAATCGCTCCCGCGAAGAGGCGCAAGCCCTGGCCGGGGAACTGATCCGCCCGGGTGTCCGGGTGGTGGTGGTTCAGGCCGATCTGACGCGGACCGACCAGGTGATGGCGCTGCCCGCCCTGGCGGCGGCGGAGCTGGGGCCGTTGAGCGTGTTGATCAACAACGCCTCCATTTTCGAACCGGGAGAACTGGCCTCGACCTCCCTGGAGCAGTGGCAACGCCATCTGCAGGTCAATCTGACGGCCCCGTTTTTGTTGATGCAGGCTTTTGCGGCCCGGTTGCCCCCGGCTTTGCCCGATATCCCGTTGCGAGGCCGCATCATCAATATTCTGGATCGCAGCGTGGTCCGGCCCCGCGCGGGATATGCGGCTTATTCGGTCAGCAAGGAGGCTCTGTGGAGCCTGACCCGACTGGCGGCGAAGGAGTGGGGTCCCGCTATCGCCGTCAACGCCGTTGGACCCGGTCCCGTTCTGCCCCCGGAAGGCGGCTCCGAAGAGGCCTTCCAACGCCTGGGACGCCGGTTGCCCCTGGGGCGTACCGGCAGCCCGGATGCCGTGGCGGAGGCGGTGGCCTTCCTGCTGAGTCAGGATTTTCTGACCGGAAACCTGCTCCTGGTGGATGGCGGCGAACACCTGCTTTGAGACGATTTCATCCCGAGCCTTCGAAAGAGAACCATGTCGCCACGCGATCGCATCCATATTCGAGACCTGCAACTGCGCTGCATCATCGGCATCCAGGAGTGGGAGCGTTCCACGCTCCAGGACGTGCTGGTCAACATCACCCTGTGGGTTGATCTGGCGACGGCGGGAGCCGGTGATCGCATCGAAGAGACCGTCAACTACAAGACCCTGAGCAAAAAGGTGATTGCCCTGGGGGAAGGCTCCTCTTTCTTCCTGGTGGAGGCCTTGGCGGAAGGCATCGCCGCCCTGTGTCTGGAAGACGACCGGGTAATCCGGACCGAGGTGACTGTGGAAAAGCCCGGCGCCCTGCGTTTTGCCCGCTCGGTGGGAGTCACCATCGAACGCCACCGATTGAAGGATGGATGAGCCGCTGCTGATCGCTTTCGGGTCCAACCTGGATCCCCTGCCCAATCTGACGGCAGGGCTTACCCGGTTGCACGCCTGTTTGGGAATCCGACGTATTTCCCGTGTGTACCGCACCGCTCCGGTGGGGGAGATTGCCAGCCAACCCGATTTTCTCAACGGGGTTGTGGCGTTGGAGCGGGGTTTGCCACCGCTGGAACTCAAGGCGCTGCTGCGTGATATCGAAGCCGCTCAGAAACGGGAACGTCCTCCAGGGGGCAAACACTATGGCCCCCGCACGCTGGATCTCGATATTCTGCTCATGGGAGCCCGAGTGGTGAAGCGGGAGGGGCTGACCATCCCCGATCCCGATCTGCTGACCCGCCCCTTTCTGGCATGGCCCGCAGCCGAACTCTATCCCCTGTTTCCCCATCCCCTGACGGGCCTCTCCCTGGTGGAGGGGGCTCGTTGTTTGCAACAGCAGCCGGGTGTCATGGAAGTCGATCCGGAGGCCAGTCGCCTGTTGACCGAGCTGTTTCCGGCCTTGGAATGAGGAGAGGGTACCGTATCCGTTTACCGCAGGGGTGGGAATGTTTTTGGGGAGGGCAAGACGATGATGGAATACCTGCTTAAAAAAATGTGGAGCAGACTCAGTCCGGAACGGCTTTTCTGGAAGCATCGCGTGTTGGATTGGTCGGAGAAGAAGATGATTCCGTTCTCTCTGGCCCCTCCGAGGCTGGTTTATATCGAGTTGGCCTCGGTTTGCAACCTCAAATGTCCGGTTTGTCCGACGGGAACGAAGACCCATCAGCGGGGCGACGAGTTCATCAAACCGGATCTGTTTCGCAAGATCGTGGACAACCTCGGGCCTTTCCATCCATATGGCACCTTCCAGATTTGGGGGGAATCCCTCCTTCATCCCGAAGTCAGCAACCTGATCCGTTATGCCAAGGATCATGGATTTCTGGATATCACCATCAATACCAATGGTAACATCAATAAACCTTATAGCTGGTTCAAGGAGCTTGTTGCCTCCGGTATTGATGATTTGATCGTTGCTGTCGACGGATCAGATCAGAAGAGTTATGAGGCCTATCGCCGTGCCGGCAGTCTGGATAACGTATTGCGGTTTTTCGCCATGATCTGCCAAGCCAAACAAGAGGCCAATTCGTCGCTTCCGCGTATCTCCCCGTTGATGGTGGTCAATCGCTTCAATGTGGAACAGGAGGAACAGATCCGTCAATTGCTCGCTCCTTTTGATGTGGCGCCTTTACGTAAACGGAATTTCAATATCTTCAATATGCACGAAAACATTCCAGCAGAGGTATATCTGGATTATTTGCCCAATCCGGCGGATTCCCGATTTGAAAAAACCCCGCAGGGCGGGTTGACCGTCCGTTCCCTGGTCAGTTCTCCGCAACGTCTTGCCTGTTATGGTTTATGGCAATATTTGCATATTTCCGTGAATGGACATTATTTGCCATGCTGTTCCGCCTGGGAAAACGAACCAGCAATGGGAACCCTGAATGAGATGATGCCAATTGATTTCTGGTTTTCGAAGACTATGACGAATTACCGGAAGAGAAACCTCGACGATCCCCTTTCTATTCCTCTCTGTCAGCGCTGCGTCTATATCAAAAGGAATAGGGGCATATCCGTATAGCTTTCTTATGGCAAGAAATCGGCCCGAGATACTCGCTCCGGAGGTGTGGGGTTGTCCGATGTTCGCTTCTGTAATGGAGCCAAAAATCCGGGCAGTGTGATAAGCTATAGGATATGAGTTGTTCGGTCGTCATCACTCCTCGGCGCTGGGCTCCGACTATTCTGCACCCCGCTTGACTGATTCTTGAATAAAAAAGAATTGGATATTCGCTAATTGATAAAATTTTTGACAACATATTAATACTAAAATATCAACAAAGGTGTCGGCTATTTATAACAAAAAAGGAATGTGAATTCAGCCCAGCGGGTTGGGAATAGTCGGAGCCTGGTGCCCCTGGTGCCATCGAGGGGCAATTTCTGGTGGGCCTGCCCCCCATCCGGCGCAAGATTGGGGAACGGGGCGGGGCTGTCCGATATCGCCTTCACGATACCCGCCACGGGTTCGCATCGGTGGGGGTGAGGTCGGGAATGGGCTTGCCCATCGTCGGGGCGCTGCCGGGACACAAAACCCCCGCCATGACTGCTGCCCGTTATGCCCAGGGGGGATGATCCGTCAAGGTGGTCGCTGACCGCCTTGCCGCTGCATTGGATGGCAAACCCACGGCGGAGGTGATACCTTTGAACAGGGCCAAGATCCACGCCAACCAGGGAGGTTGAACCATGTTATCCGTGATGTTGCCAGACTCCATGGCCGAACCGTTGCAGGCAGCCTGTGAAGAGACCGGTGGTACCCTTTCTCAACTGGTGGTGGAAGCTGTGGAACGGTATCTGCGGGAGTTGGAAGAGGACCGGCAGGACGTGAAAACAGCCCGACTGGCCTTGGAGGAATATGAACAAAACGGTGGTGGTATTCCCTTGGATGATTTCGCACGGGAACTCGGCATAAGGGTATGAGTTATTCGGTCGTCATCACTCCTCAGGCGCAACGCCAAATTCGCAAAATGGTTCAGTCGGTTCAGGAGCGAGTTCTTCTTGCCATTCGCCAGCTTGAGGCAACCCCAGGTCCGGAAGGTTGCATAAAGATGGTGGGAATTCGAGACCTTTACCGCATTCGAACAGGCGACTACCGCATTTTTTATCGCATCCAGGATCAGAAACTTCTGGTGCTTGTTCTGGAAGTGGGCAACCGGCGCGAAATCTACCGCTGACCCCACCGAACACCTGGTCTACCGCGAGGCGGGAAAAAGGGGAACCTTCACCCTGCTGAGCGGGTTATTCCCATGAAGGATACCTTTGCAAAAAAGGCACACATCAAATCCCTGCCCACCGTGGCCGAACTGTGCGACCTCTATTTGCAGGAGGGTGTGGCCACGGTGAAGCCGTCAACTCTGGCAACGGACCGGGGGCGCATACTTCGACATATCAAGCCGGTATTGGGTATGAAGAAGATTCACGAGGTGGCGACAGCCGATATCGAACGATTCAGGGATGCGGTGGCCAAAGGCAAGACCGCAACCGATGTGAAAACCGGGCCACGGGGCCGGGCCATTGTGACAGGTGGGGAAGGAACGGCCAACCGCACCCTGGAACTGTTGAGCAGTATTTTTGCGTTGGCCTGCCGTCGCAATCTGCGAGCGGATAATCCCTGCCAGGGAGTCAAGAAATTCCGTCGTCGGGTCATGGAACGCTTTTTGACTGGCGAGGAATTGGCCCGATTGGGGGAGGCGATGCAGGAGGCGGAAAACGAGGGAGTGAATCCGGTTGCCTTGGCATCACTGCAGCTTCTCCTGCTGACCGGGATGAGACGGGGTGAGGTGTTGAGCCTGCAATGGTCCCATGTCGATTTTGAACGTGGCTGTTTGCGCTTGCCCGACTCGAAGACCGGAGCCAAGGTGGTGCATCTGGGAGCGGCTGCCTTGGAGGTGCTGGCAGGGCTGCCACGGGT